>JBMOHT010000011.1:0-47383 GCA_049317705.1 Bacteroidota bacterium
CGGGAGATCGTGTCGATCTTCCGGGGGAAACTGTAGAATGCACTGTTCACGATCCGCAGCAGGCGCGCGGTCAATGCGGTATCCTGCGAAATGATCGCGCTGATGTGACCGGATGAGACACGGGAATTTCTGATCGCTTCATCCAGCTGTGTGTACACGATCGGAACTGATGAGAGCTTATCCATTCCGGCGAGCAGTTTCAAAACTTCACTGTGCATTGACTGACTCCTTGCTCCGTTGTTTCGCCAGACGATAGAAGATATGCCGTTTCAGTTCGGTCACGAACGGACCGCGTTTCGGATTGTTCCGGAAAAGGTTCTCTACTTCGACCTCTACTTGTGCCAGGATCGCCGGATCGATCGGCACCGCATCGCTCACCTTGTCCCCGATACTGTCGGTCTCGATCGATACTTCGGTGACACCCCACATCTTGAGGGTATTGATCGTCTTTTCCGAAAGGACGATCCCTTTTTGAAAAAGGATAAGACCGAATTGGTCCATGATCGGTTTTTCCAGGACCATCTCCGGTGCAAGTTCCTCTAAGAATAACTTCGGCATAGTGTTCCTCGTTGTTATATCGTCTTGGCGATCGGAAATTCAATGAAAAATGTTGTTCCTTTTGCCGGTTCACTGTCGAACCATATCCTTCCGTTATACCGTTCGGTCAGTTTCTTCACGATATAGAGCCCGAGTCCGGATCCCTGCTGCTCATTCATCTCACGGTCCACCTGGGTGAATTTGTCGAAGATCCCTGCGTGTGCGTGGAGCGGGATGCCGCATCCCGAATCGCTCACCGTGAATACGATCCTGTCGGGATATTCAACCGAGGTAAGATGGACCGCAGAATCTCTCGGGGAGAATTTCACGGCATTCTCGATGATGCGGAAGAGGATATTCTCCAGATGTGTAATGTAAATGCACAGTTGAACAGTGGTTGAGGTAAAGGCGTTCTTCACTGAGATATTCCGCACGGTCATATCCGCATGGAGCGGGAATATGATGTTCTCCACAAGTTTGTGCGGATCGACCTGGTTCACTTCATTGAACATATCGGCATTGATCTCGCCGGATTCGATCCGTGTGACGAGCAGGAAATCATCGAACATCGATGTCAATCTGCGGCTGTTGCTCTGAAGCATCTCAAGGAATGTCGTCATTTCGGTGGCGGAAAATTTCGAATCCGGATCCGCGAGGATCTCGGTCGCACCGACGATGGAAGTGAGAGGCGTGCGCATCTCATGGGATATCATCCGGAACAGACTGCTCTTGATCTCTTCGATCTTCATTGACTGGGCCGATTGCAGACTCTCTTTCTTCTTGAGCTTTCCTTTCACCGTAGCGATGAGCAGCTTGTAATTCACCGGTTTCGTAAGATAATCGTCGCTGCCGAGTTCCTTCCCGACCGCCACACTGTCAACATCACTGTTCGCCGTCAGAAAAATGAACGGAACATTCTGCAGTGCCGGAATGGTGTGCACCGAGGTAAAGAAATCGAATCCCGTCCTTCCCGGCATTTCGATGTCTGAGATGATCAGGTCCGGTGTATAATTATTCAGAATGGATTCTGCACTGTCGACAGAATTCATTGCTCTCACATCAAAATTATTCGATTCCAGGATAGGTTGTGTGATCCCGATAAAGGTCTCATCATCATCCACCAGCAGGATGCTGTTCTTCATGTGTTGTCCCGTTTTCAATGTATTATATCAATTCCTATGCCGAATCACCGCGGGCAAAATATCAGCAATGAAGACTCCGTTATTCTATTTCGAAGTATCAAGACCGGACAACTGGCTGATATTATCCATTCTCCGTTTTTTCCCTCATGAGCAGTCAAAAGAACTTGCGGGATACTCAAAATTTGATGTGCGAAAGCATTCTTAACAATGGCATGAATGTTGTAAAACAGTGAAAAATAAACCTTCTCTTTACGACAACAGGATCGTTATAATATTATGGGAGTATTTCCGGTCGATAAGCTAGCCGTTGGCATGGTGCTCGCTTCCGACGTTAAAGATCCGTTCGGACGGACACTGATGAATTCCGGCCAGGAACTCCAGGTGCGTCACATCGAAGTACTGCGGGCATACAATATTGTTGAGATCGATATCAGCGGATCAGAATCCATCGACCATGGCATTGATGACGGTGAAATAGATCAGGAAGCGGTCACCGCTGCAGAAGCGAAACTGCAGCACGCATTCAGCAGAACGGATCTGTCATGGGATGTGATGAAACAGATCCATCGTTCCGCGGTGATGCACTGTGCGAAGGACTTGAACCGGAACGGGAGATCGTCATGACACCGGAACGGCTCCTGCAGGATTTCCGCGCTTCTTCGTCTCCGCCGATCGTGTATATCCGCCTGAATGATGAGATCAATCATCCTGATTCATCCCTGTCCCGTATCGGGAAGATCATCAGTGAGGACTCATCGCTTTCTGCCCGGCTGTTGAAATTGGTGAACAGCGCATTCTACGCTTTTCCGCAAAGGATCGGTACGATCTCGGAAGCGGTATTCCTCGTGGGCAGCCATCAGGTGCGCGACCTTGCACTCGTTACAACGCTGATGAATACGTTCAAAGGGATCCCGGAAGATCTCATCAGTACGGAAGATTTCTGGCTCCACTCGCTCGGGTGCGGTACGGGATGCAAGCTCATTGCGGAGATCACCGGTGAATCCGATCTCGAACGGTTCTTTCTTCTTGGAGTTCTCCACGATATCGGAAAGATCGTCCTGTTCAGCACGCTTCCGGTGATCTCACAAAAGATGCTGCTGCGTGTGAAGACTGAGAACAAGAGTCTCACACTCGTGGAACGGGAAGAACTGGGATTCACCCACGCGGATATCGGCAAAGCACTTGCCGAGATGTGGCGTCTTCCGTCATATCTGCAGGAAGTGATCCTGTATCATCATCAGCCGGAAAAAGCTCTGCACTATCCCGTAGAGACAGCGATCGTGCATTCGGCGGATGTGTTGGCCCACGCACTTCAATTCGGTTCGAGCGGTGATCCGTTTGTTCCGATGCTCCATCGGCCGTCGTGGGAGAAACTGAGCATTCCTTTTCACAGCATCTCTCCGCTGATGGAGAGGATCGATCGTGAAACCGGATCGATCGCATGGCTGTCTGATTCCTCTTCAAAGGATGAATAAGGTGAGAACTGCGGGAACGATAATGGAGCAACAACACGAGACGGAGACCGGAATACTGACGCAGAAGAACCGCGAGTTGAAGGATGCGCTGGATCTTATTCTCTCCATCGACTCGAGCAATCATCACGCGAAACTCGATGAACCGTTGGAGAAGTTCTTTCACCGGTCGTATGAACAGATATCCAAGGTCTGTACATTCACGACCGGCGGATTCTTCTCGTTCGCACAGATTCCGTTGACACATCAGCTGACATTTGCATTTCCCGGCACCGAATCCAAAGCACTTACCGCGCTTGCTGAAATGACAGTCACCACTCAACTCAAGGAGTGGCTCCTGAAACAGAAGAAGAGCGTCCATCTCGTCTCTTCAATACCGGGAGTGCTGATCCACGTTACGCCGATCGCAACACTGTCGCACAATTGGGGATTCTTTCTCGGAACGGTGTACGAGAACGATGCACCGTCGGGTGAGGTCCAATCCCAAATATTACGGTTCATCTTCAACAGCATTTCGAACTTCATGGAGAAACAGGATCTGGTCCAGCATCTCAGCCGGCATCAGAATCATCTCCAGTCCCTGGTGGAACTCCGGACACGCACTCTCACAAAGCAGCATGATGAACTGGTGGCGGCGCGGGAGGAGGCGATGAAGGCATCCCGGATGAAATCGGAATTCGTAGCGAATATGAGCCATGAGATCCGCACCCCGATGAACGGTATCCTGGGCATGGCGGAACTGCTCGCATCTACAAAACTTTCCGACCAGCAGCAGCGGTATCTCTCCACGATCATCAATTCAGGTAATACGCTGCTGATGATCATCAATGACATACTGGATTTTTCCAAGATCGAAGCAGGAAAGATGTCCTTTGAATCCATCGAATTCGATCCTGAGCAGCTGGTGGATGAGACCATTGCGATCTTTGCAAAAGCAACACAGGCCAAAGGACTGGAGATTCTGAGCGAAACAAACGAGAATGTTCCCTCCCGCATCATGGGAGATCCGCTGCGAATCAGACAGATCCTGACCAATCTTATCGGCAACGCTGTGAAATTCACACACAGCGGTGCCATTGTCGTTTCGGTGGAATCGGTACAGTGTGAATCAGGATCTGAAGGGATAAAATTTACCGTCCGTGATTCCGGCATCGGTATCTCGAAAGAAGATCAAAAGAAATTATTCCGTCCATTCATCCAGGCGGACAACAGCACTACACGGCATTTCGGCGGCACAGGACTCGGTCTGGTGATCTCGCAGTCCCTGGCACAGATGATGGGAGGGATTTTCTCCGTTGAGAGCGAACCTGGAAAGGGAAGTACCTTCTCGTTCTCATTTCCGCAGACCGTCCATGCGAATGGTTCCGGAGTGCAGCTTCGTCCGGCATCCGTGAACAGGCGTGTATTGATCGTGGCGAATAATGAACCGTTCACTTCAGCATTGAAGAAGATATTCAGCCGTTGGGGATGCAGTGCCGACATCGCTAAGACCACGAAAGAAGTTCAGTCCGCGTTGACCGATGCTGTTCAAGCGGACCGGGTGTATGATGCTATCCTTCTTTCATCAAGACAGAACAGCACAAATTTTGTGGAAGCAAGCGAGAAGATCAAGAGACAACCCGGGTGTGAAGGGATGAAGGTCGTTGTCATGTGCTCCAAAGAAAGATCCGCCGAACTGACCGGTTCTCAGAATATCGATCTGGTGATCACAAAACCGGTCCGTCAGACAGATCTGTATTCGATCTTCACGGTATATAACGGAATTCCCTCTGTGAAGACGGAGATCATTGAACAACATCCGGAGATCAAAACGAATCGTGCCGAACATTCAGAAGCGATCCTGCTGGTGGAAGACAATGAAGTGAATCAGGATGTTGCCATCGAAATGCTGCGGCGCCTGGGATACGATCCGGACCTGGCAGAGAACGGTGCGCAGGCAATGCTGAAAGCGAAAGATAAGAAGTATGATCTGATACTGATGGATTGTCAGATGCCGGTGATGGATGGATTCCAGGCAACACGAGGCATCAGAAAACTGGAACTGCCGGTGTCTGCTGTTCCGGTGATCGCAATGACGGCCAATGCATTCCAAAGTGATATTGATCAGTGTATGAATGCAGGGATGAGCGATCATTTGGCGAAGCCCGTCAGCATCAGCATGCTCAGGAGTATCCTTGATAAATGGCTGCACAATGTTAAGGATCCTGCCGCATCCGTGCATTCTGCGTTGCCGGCAGGTCCTGAACTTCCGGTGATCAATGATACTTTCATCAACGAATTGAGAAGCATGATCAACGGGAATGTCGATCAATGGCTCGAAGGGATCTTCAAGAAGTTTGTCGGACTCACCATTGAAATGATCGAGGCAATTCGCGAAGCGGTGAAGCGAGAGGATACTGAAGAGATCCACCGTCTGGCACATAAGCTGAAGGGGAGCAGTTCATCGGTCGGCGCAGACCGCATCGCTGCAATAATGAAGAAGATGGACCGCAGGCAGTCCGAAGTATCAATGGATGAGAACCGCAGCCTGTTGCAGGAACTTGAGAAGGAATTCCTTCTCTTCCAAAAGACGGTCGAGCTCCGGTATGATGCTGCTGCATCGGAATGACCAATCAGCGGTAGGTTTCAATTGAAAAAGAGTATGCCTGAATGAGTTCCATTCGTTCACTATCTTGAACTACGAAATCAATGCACTTGACCTGCCCCCAAAAGATGATCCAATCTAATATATTGGGATTTATCACGTAAGGGTGAACATGGGTAGAGTGAAAAACTACGCAGAAAAGATCATCGCAAAACTCCACGAAGCAGAATTTCTCCATAGCCAGGTAAAATCGAACGCAGAATGTTTCCGACAATTGAGTATTTTAAAATTTCATTAACTATGAAGAAAAAGATCAGGATTGTTTATGAAGATGAAGTTTTAGATGGAGGAAGAATTAAAATAGGGGGAACGTTCTATTAAATGATGCGCGTATTGGCTATTATTGACTCATCATCCATTTTACCCTACATTTAGATCGTTATCGATCCGTAGCGACGACTGTTAAAGTCTTACTGCGGATTTCTTTTTGTCACTTATGAAATAATGAAAAGCCCTCTCATGAGGGCTTTACTATTTTAAGGACCTCTTGCTGCAAGAGATCATTCGTTGTTGTTATTGCAATAGTATTCACCAAGAAATAGTTCAATTAGCTGAATATCTAATTGCTGTATGTTACCAATACACATTTGCTGGATATGGATGTAGTATTATAAAGCATGTTAGTAAAGACCGATTCGAAAATGACTATCGTTAATTCGCATTTGCACCCCGAACAACTGAATAAAATGATAATTAGGATAAATATATCCTTAAAATAAAAATAAATACGTATTTACGTGATTGTGATTCGCACAGTATATCGGTATCTATAGATACTTTATTAAAAGGGGTTTTGATGAATCGCATCGGTTTTGTATTTCTAATTTTGAGTTCACTTACTCAAATAAACATTTCTTTTGGGCAAGACTCATTGTTAAACAAAAATATCGCAATAGCTGAATTTAATACCAACGGTGTTCCATCAAATTTAAGATGGTTGGGAAGTAATTTTTCCGATGCTTTGATAACACGATTTTCGAACAAAAATGTTAGAATCATAGAACGTGAAATGTTTGATAAAATAATTGAACAACAAAAATTACAAGATTCTGGATTATTTTCTGATTCAAATGCTGTAAAGCTAGGTAATCTCGTTGGTGTGCAATCAATGATCTTTGGTTCTATTGCTATAGTTGACAATAAAGTAGTAGCACGAGCACGAATCGTTAATATCGAGAGTGGAATAGTAAACGGTTCTGTAGAAATATCAGGTGTTCAAGACAAAATAATTTCATTACAAAATGATTTAGCAAATAATTTGCTATCAAAAATGGGCTTATCAAACATTGGTA
Organism: Bacteroidota bacterium; assembly: GCA_049317705.1. GTDB lineage: Bacteria > Bacteroidota > Ignavibacteria > UBA10030 > UBA8401 > UBA8401. Next base: position 7,088 of record JBMOHT010000011.1, read on the forward strand.
GTGTTTCCGTAGACGATGAATTACCATTGATTGTTATACAAAGCATGGACCGCTTACACAGGCTTTCTCAGAATATCACTTTGTGGGGTTTAGATCCGGCACGAAATAGAAAAAAAGCAGATTATGAATTAGCATTATCCATCTGTGATAATTTATTAGCAGATAAAAGAGAATCAGGTTTACTTCATTACTATAAGGCTTTGTTTAATTATCATCTTGAAGATTATAAAACAGCATCCAATGAACTGGAGATAGCCATTTTAAAGGAGCCACATTTTGTAGATAATTATTTACTAAAAGGTAATCTGCTAATAACTTCGATCCGGGATTATCCAAATGCAAAGTATTGTTTTGAAAAAGCTGAATCTCTATCAGTCAATGATTCTCGTCCGTATTATTTATTGGCAAGACTTAGTGAACGGACCGATGCAAAAATTGACGCATATTATTTTTATATTAAGGCTCTTGAACATAAACCATATATAGTTCAAGCTGAAACAAATTTGCAGTCATTTCTTTCTTCATCCAGTACGAATCAAGCAATTGACCTAGCGGAAACAAAAAAAATAATCACCAACCAGGAAAAAATTGTTTATATGTTATTGAAAGCATACTATGGGGAGCAAATAAATTTTACAAATTCTGTGGCAAGAGAGCTTCTTCTAAAATATCATCCAAACTGGTATTTGTCATGGTATTTGAATATTACTCCGAACAATGTATTGCCGTCGATAGGAATGCTCAAGAAAGCGATTGCAATGAATCCTATGTTCCTTCCTGCTCACAAATTATTAGGACAAATGTATGAATCTATCGCCGAATGTAAATTAAGTGAAGCTCATTATAGGATATATCTTGACAACACATCCAATGCTTCAGACATCGAAAGGGTAGAGAAAATAATCTCTAATTGTAAAAATAATAAGGAGAAAAAATGATTACTCATAAATCACGTTTGGCTATTGTGGTGCTTTTGGCAACTATTTGCATTGGATGCTCCACAACAGGGTCGGGTACAATCTATGTTGAACCATCAACGAAGTGGCAAGACATTACCATAAAAAAAATTGCAATTATACCGAATAGACTTCCAATGAATATTGTTTCCAGAGATTCCATGATGAAAAATAATTGGGAATCTATTAAATCTGAATTCATGGCTCGTAAATTCGAAGTCGTTGATTATAAAACATCAGTCAAAGTATTTGAAGAATTAGGTCTGCCAATCGAAGAAACTAAATCATCAAGAGATAAACTTGCTGAGTTAGCAGACCAACTAGGAGTTGATGCAATAATAATTCCGTATTATGGTACAACCTCTGAAACAAAAAGTTTTTTATTTTTTTCAACAATTACATGGAATACGTCAACGACGTTTCAAATATATCTTACTCAAAAGAATGACTTTTTTGCAAGGATAGATGCATCCGGAGAAAAGAAATATACTTCCGGGATCATTTCAACTATTGGATTGGTGATTAACTTTGTAGCGGCTGGAATGGATCCTACAATTGAAGATACTGATGCAAAAAAAGTTACAGGGGTAACACCGATGAAAGATAATCCTACCAAAAAAACATTGGGCTATGTTGGATTAGGTGCTATGGCGTTAGGAACTATTGTTGATTTAGCTAATATATCTAAGGATAGTCGTTCACAATATCAAGATGCTTTCAAGGTTTCTTTTCAATATGGATTAGCTAATTTCTTTAAATACTATCCAAGACCTAAAATATAAAATGATATTTTATTTTGAATAGCATATGACAAGCAGTATCGACGAATGTGATAGATTGGTAAAAAAATACATCAAAACCTTTGAGGTAAAAGACAATGATGCCTTGAACGTGGTCGCTGCTTGCGGTGTTGAACAAGCCATTGAGTATTTTAAAATATCATTAACTATGAAGAAAAAGATCAGGATTGTTTATGAAGATGAAGTTTTAGATGGAGGAAGAATTAAAATAGGGGGAACGTTCTATTAAATGATGCGCTTGTTGGCTGTTATTGACTCATCATCCATTTTAACCTACATTTAGCTCGTTATCGATCCGTAGCGACGACTGTTAAAGTCTTACTGCGGATTTCTTTTATGTGAATATACCGACAGAATATGTCTGATCAATCCTTTAAAATATCGACGATATACTACACAAAAAAGCCGGCTGCAGCGTAGCTTCCATCCGTTAATCAGCCTGCAGCATTCACAAACATCAAGAAAAGGAGAAAGTATTGAAATTAAAAGTGGTGGTCTTAGGTGCGGGTTTCGGCGGGCTCGAACTCAGTTCGATACTGTCCGAGACGATGGGTGATGATCTTGATCTGACATTGATCGACCGGAACGATTCGTTCTACTTCGGCTTTTCGAAGCTGGACGTGATGTTCGGTCGCATGGCACCGGATGCTGTGCGTATTGCGTATAACAACATTGCGAAGCCCGGGGTTCGGTTTTGTCAGGAGACCATTACGGCGATCGACCCTGACGCACGTCGTGTCTCCACGAACAAAGGAATCTATGATGCTGATGTGATGGTCGTTGCTCTGGGCGCCGATTATGATCAGAGTGCCACACCGGGACTCGTGGAAGGGGGTAATGAGTTCTATTCATTTGCCGGCGCAACGCGATTGCGTGAAGTGCTTCCCACTTTCTCAAAAGGTCATGCGATCGTCGGCGTTACCAACAAGTCGTTCAAGTGTCCGCCGGCCCCCAGTGAAGCCGCTTTGTTGCTGCATGACTATCTTGTTGCCCGCGGCGTTCGCGCCGACTGCCAGATCAGTGTTGTCATGCCGTTCGGCATTCCCATTCCGCCATCGCCGGCGACATCCCAAGCCATCTTGGCCGCTTTCGCTGAGCGGGGCATTTCCTACGTTCGCGATCGGCTCGTACAGGCCCTCGATCCGGTACGTCGCGTCGTCATTCTTGATGATGGAAGTGAGATGCCTTATGACCTGTTTCTCGGTATCCCCAAGCATTGTGTGCCCGAGGTAGTTGCAGCCAGCGGTATGACAGAGAATGGCTGGATCCCCGTTGACCGAACGACTCTCAAAACTCGGTTCCCCAACGTTTATGCTGTTGGTGACGTGACGAGTGTTGGAACACCAAAGGCAGGCGTTTTCGCTGAAGGGGCAGCCCGTACGGTTGCGGCACACATCATCGCCGGTGTGCGTGGCTCCGATGCTCCGGCGGCATTTCGAGGAATTGGTTCCTGTTACATCGAGTTCGGGAATGACCGTGTCGGGCGTGTGGATGTGGAATTCCTGGCCGGACCGCCAACGGGAACCTTCACAGACCCTTCCAGCATCCTGGCCGGCGAGAAAAAGATCTTTGGATCCAGTCGTCGCGCTCGATGGTTCGGATTATAACAAAAGCTGACGGTTTTTTTTTTGAGTATTGCATTGTCAAGATATCTTTTGGGAATAGTAAAGAATTACTGAGAGACGTCCATTTGAAATGCTCCCCGTATCTTGACCCGATTTTGAATGAGAATAAAAAAATATAAGAATGGTGATGACTGCCGGTATATTTTCCAGCAGAAAGAAACTATTTGCCTTGCCATTAAATGATCACTATCTTTGATGGTCACAAATGAAGATCTTTCAACTAATTACCAATTTTGATCATCTGTAGGATGGTTCTTGCGGTAGTAATGGAAGGAAGGATCTCACCGCAGGAATGTAACAGCGTGAGAAGTGCTTCTTAGTAAAGTTTTTAGTTGTGGACGGAGGTTTTTGCGATTTTTTTTCGGAGAAGAATCGTAAATCGTTAAATTTTCAAGATTTGTAAGTTTTTTTTGCACTCGTAGCTCAACTGGATAGAGCGTCGGCCTCCGAAGCCGAAGGTTTCGGGTTCGACTCCCGACGAGTGTACAAAATTTAAGCGAAAATGCATAAGTAATAGACGGACTTCAAGCAAAAGTGCAAGCTATGAAGTCGTCCAAATCTCTCTTCAAGCCGTCTCGTTCACCGTATTGGTATCTTCAGTGGGTAGATGAAGATGGTCGCAAGCCTCCCAAAAAACCGACCGCAAAAAAAATCGCAAGACCTTGTTGTTTGCGCATATCGCCAAATTCTTTCACATTCTTGAAAATAATATTTAGGGTATTTGGTGAAGGGGTCGTCTGAGATGCAACCTGTCCTTGAGAATTATCAACATATGATTGAGAGGATTATTATTTCTCTGTTCGTTCTCATTGTGGTTCATTCTGGTTGCAAGAAAGAAAACCCGATGGAAACTCCGACATCCGATACGCAAGCCCCGACCGTTTCTATTCTCTTTCCCGTCAACGGATCGGAAATGAAGACCGACACTACATACACAATTATCGTAGACGCAAATGATAACAAAGGTGTGTCGATGGTTGAGTTTTATATTGACAATGGTAAAGTAGGGACAAGTAATTCGTCTCCTTATCAGTATTCGTGGAATACCAGCGGCAAAGTAGGTGCCCATTCTATCAGTGCGAAAGCAGCTGATGTGGCAGGGAATGTGGATTCATCAGCCGCTATAGTCGTGTTGGTCAAAGCTGGCACGGGAACAATCATTTCAACAATGATTCATGTTGCAGGTGGTACATTCCAGATGGGAAGTACTGAAGCAATCGATTTTGGCGCAAGTCCACCTCATTCGGTCACAATCAGCCAATTCAATATTGATAAATATGAAATTACTTATGAGAAGTGGGCGGAAGTATACCAATGGGCGGTGACGCATGGATATACCGACTTGACTACAGGCCAAAATGGTTACAAACCAATCGGCGCAGACAATCCTGTCACGTCCGTAAATTGGTATTCCGTTGTGAAGTGGTGCAACGCCCGCTCTGAAAAGGATGGTTTGATCCCAGTTTATTATACAAGTAATGCTCTCACGACGATATACCGAACTGGCGAACTCGATCTTGCCATAGAGGCAGTGAACTGGACGGCGAACGGTTATCGTTTGCCTACAGAGGCGGAGTGGGAGTTTGCTGCTCGTGGTGGGAACCAAACGCATGGATATTCATACAGTGGGAGTGACACGATTGATGAAGTCGCATGGTCCTCGTCAAATTCAGACTATACTACACATTCCATCGGAACAAAGTCACCCAATGAACTTGGTATTTACGACATGAGTGGCAATGTGTGGGAATGGTGCTGGGATTGGTACGGAGAATATTCGAATGTTGCGCAGACTGATCCGAAAGGAGCACGGAGTGGCTTCCGTGTTTTGCGGGGCGGTTCGTTCGGTGCTTATTTCGGCGGAAGCAGGGTGGCCTTCCGCAACATTCTTTATCCGTCCCAACGCGACAAATACTTCGGCTTTCGATGTGTCCAGAACTAGGCATTTGGTATGGCAGCCTTTTTATGATACGCACACATTGCTGTGCACAGGTCTCGTCCTGCTCATCTCACGATTTGTCGTCAATTCTCGCCTGCCTGACTGCGTCAGCAGTCGGGCAGGGACTTCCGCCGAGTGTACATACCTCAATAAAATCCACTCCATTCCATTCTGCCGCGCCAATTCTTCTCAGAAATCATTGAATTTTTTGCCATCCAGAATTTAAATTCAAGCAGTTACTTCCGTATTCCCTCGATTTACTCTCTATTACATCTTCGTAACTGAATACTATTGACCAGTCGATGGTAATTCGACACATTTCCCATTCCTGATATGCCGTTATTTTAATAAAAACTACCATTATCGCCAATATTCCAATTGGTGGATAATGATAAGTATGGCATACCCCTTGTAGTTAAATCCGCAAACTGATAGATCGGTTGAGGAGTAGGATAACTCTCGGAATGGGATAAATATGAATTCGTTTAAAGCATTTCTTGCGAATATGAACATCACTTCAAAATTCCTCGTCCGGATCGGAGTGACACTCGGTCTTGCCTCTGTCTGTGCGGTGTGGTTCATCGCAAAAATTCAGAATGCCCAGAGTGAGAATGATTTTCGGGAGCGGTTGACCAATCTTGCCGTGACGCTGCCGATCACGATCCACAGTGCTGCGGAAGAGAATGCCACCAAATTGGGAATGCAGTATCATCGTGCTCCAATCAGCAGTATCGATGAGCAGACCGAGGTCGGAAAATATGAAAAAGAAGCGGTCGAAAAATTCAACTCCGATGCATCGTTGAGCGCATGGGAGAAGAAGGTCGTCGAGAACGGCGTGCCGAAGATGATCGTCTTTGTTCCCGGACGTGTACGGGATGAATGCACGATGTGCCATCAGTCGGTCGGCATCGATGTCTTTGGGGATAAGAAAGCAGGAGAGATCGCCGCTGTGTTCGATATTTCGGGACCCATGACCGCACTGTATGAGCAGCAGGCAAAGACGATGTATCTTGTCCTTTCAGCCGGACTTGGATTCATTCTCATTACGGGAGTGATCGTTTGGTATTTCATGAAAAAACTTGTCACCGAACCGCTCTCCACCATTGTGAAGACAGCGGGTGCGATCGCACTCGGAGATCTTACCGTGAATGCTCCTGTGGTGAGCCGTGATGAGGTCGGCCGGCTCGGAGCAGCTGTGAATGAAATGGTCGCCAAACTGCGTGAGACGATCGGCAGTGTACAGAAACTTTCATCCTCAGTAGTGTATGCCAGTACAGATATCTCTTCCAGCACTGAACAGATGGCAGCCGGTGCTCAGGAGCAGAGCAGACAAACGAACGAAGTTGCCGGCGCGATCGGCGAGATGAAGAAGACTCTTGTCGACACCAACAAGAATATCCGGCTGGTTGCGGATGGTGCGAGGGACGCAAAAGAGAATGCCAATGCCGGCGGTACGGTCGTCGGCGATACAGTGAAAGGAATGAGGAACATCTCGGAAGTGGTCAATAGTTCGGCGGATAAAGTGAAGGTCCTTGGTTCTTCGAGCGAAAAGATCGGAGAGATCATCAACGTGATCGACGAGATCGCCGATCAGACCAATCTTCTCGCGCTGAATGCCGCCATCGAAGCAGCACGGGCCGGTGAGCAGGGGCGCGGATTCGCAGTGGTCGCCGATGAGGTGAGAAAACTTGCCGAGCGGACATCGAAAGCAACGAAAGAGATATCCATGATGGTCAAACAGATCCAGATGGACACGAAGGATGCTGTGGCATCGATGGATCGGGGGACTGTGGAAGTTGCCAAAGGGATCACGCTCGCTGAGAAAGCAGGCGAGATGCTCCGCGGGATCGTCGGGAACGCAGAGGCCGTCGCCGAAATGGTCAGTCAGATCGCCGCTGCTTCTGAGCAGCAGGCGAGCACAAGTGAAGAGATCAGCAGGAATGTCGAAGGGATCAGCTCCGTCACCAACGAGAATGCGAATGCCGTGCAGCAGATCGCACGGACCGCTGAGGATCTGAATAAGATGACGGAAAATCTTCAAGCGATTCTTGAAAAATTTACGTTGGAGCCATCGGGACAACATTCTCAGCAACACACGAAAGAACGGGCATCCCGGGACCGATCTACAAAAAAGATCTCGGGACCAGACGTTCATACTGAGGTGGTTGCCGATCATTATTGAACGTACATCCGGTCCACAATACCATACCTCATTCTGACCTTCGGTCATCAGTGACCGTACAGGATATTCCATTATCCGTCCAGCCTCCCCGGCACAGGAATAGCGTTATGGAACAGCCGATATAGGATAATTTTGTCCTTTATGCGAATATTTGTGACGCAGAGTCTTCATAAAATCTCTTAATTTTTGTATTATTTAGAGTATTACTCTCCTCATTAAATATTTACTATGATCCCATTTAGATGAACAATACTATTCATCGTCTTTTTGTCTTTTTCCTTTTCTTCCTTGGCATTCTTTCTGTCTTCATCATCTCTGTCCGAAATTTTGATTATTACACTCTACCGGATGAAGAGCGTCCGTACCATGAACGGTACGACGAATTGAAACCGAGCGGAATTGAAAGTCACGGATACGGCGTCGTCGGTACCGCTATGGTGATGATCGGTGTGATCACGTATTCATCTCGGAAGCGTTTCCGTGCGCTCAATCAAGTCGGGAAGATCAAGTACTTCCTGGAATTCCATATCTTCTTGTGTCTGCTTGGACCAATGCTGGTGTTGTTCCACACGACATTCAAATTCGGCGGCTTAGTCGCAGTCAGTTTTTGGAGCATGACCGCCGTGGCGCTCAGCGGTCTGGTCGGACGGTATTTGTACGTTCAGATCCCGAAAGGCATCGAAGGGAATGAGATCGATATCAAAGAACTGGAATCATCAAATATCTCTCTCCGAAATCAATTGTTCGAACAATACGGATTGGACGAGATCGACCTGAAGAAGATCGACTCGCTTGCCTTTCCGAAACGTCAGTCGGTGTCGCTGATTTCACTCCTCATTTTTTTTATCGTCGGAGATCTCACGATCCGTGCTCGGCTGAACAAGATCGTCAAACATCTGCATAGTCATTCCGTCGATGCTCAAACCGCGAATCGTGTTGTAACCGTCGCTTCCGAACGGATCAAATTGATGCGGCGCATCCAGTTCCTTGAACAGTTGAAACATTACTTCCATTACTGGCATGTCATCCATCTACCGTTCACGGTGATCATGTTCATCGTTCTGTTCGTCCATGTCGGTGTCGCGATCACATTCGGTTATACATGGATCTTTTAAGAGCGTAAACCTATGATGACCACAAAGCAAAAGATCCAATGGGGAATTGCAGTGCTGTTACTCGTTGCATCTGCAGTGATCCTGGTGTTCAGGAATATGCCGGAGATGACCGTCATTCCGCCGGAAGAAAAAACTACCTCCGCTCCGCCGGTCATGGAAGTTCCCAGCAAAGCCAATGTTACCCCGTCGTTCACCGAACAAGTGGACAAGTTGAAACAATCCGTCGCAAAGAATCCTTCGAATGCCGCACATATGATCTCGCTTGCCCAACTGCTCATGGACGGACATCAGAACAAGGAGGCGGTCAAATATTTCGAGAAAGCTGCGCTTCTGCAGCCGAAGAACGATTCTCTTCTTCTGGACCTTGCCGTTTGTTACTTCAACGAAAAAGATTATAGCCGAGCATTAGGGATAACAGAACAGATCCTTTCCTTCAATAAGACCCACTCCCGCGCCCTCTATAATAAGGGAGCCATCCTGATGACGCTGAACAAAAAGGATGAGGCGGTGAAAGTGTGGAAGAAATTAGTGAAGGTCGCTCCGAACAGTGAAGAAGCGAAAACGGTCAGCGGACATCTTCCTGCTTTGGAGAAACCATAGATGTTCCGTATTTCCGCTATCATGTTCATGTGCAGTATTGTTGTTTCTGTTCTATCGGCGCAGATCTCTCCCGGCGACCTGTCGGAAGGACACAAGAACCTTGAAGGGATGGGGAATTGTACGCAATGCCATACGATGGGGAAAGCGCTCTCCAATGCAAACTGCCTGAATTGTCATGCGGAGATCAAGAACAGGATCACATCAAATAAAGGATATCATTCCACCGTCAAAGCGAAGGAATGCGTGGAATGTCATAAAGAGCATCACGGCAGGAATTTCAAACTCATCCGGTTCGACAGAGATAAGTTCGATCATGCTACGGTCGGCTACACATTGGAAGGGAAACACACATCGCTGAAATGCGAGAAGTGCCACACGAAAGAGAAGATAAATGCGAAAGATGTCATCACACTGAGTGATGACCGTAAGTCGCGGACGCTGCTGGGACTCGGCACGCAGTGTCTTTCCTGTCATAAGGACGAGCATCGGGGACAATTCAAAGCAGAGTGCGTTCAGTGCCACACGATGAACGGATGGAAACCGGCGTCAAAATTCTCGCACGACAATGCGAAATTCAAATTGGAAGGTTCTCATACCAAGGTCGAATGTGCGAAATGCCATAAGAAGAATCTGGAGAACGGGACCGTAACGCAGTTCGTCCATTTGGAATTTGAAAAGTGCAGTTCCTGCCATCAGGATCCGCACAAAGGGAAGTTCAAACAGGAATGCGTTCAATGCCATTCCGTTGAATCGTGGCATCAGGTGAAGTCGGCGGCGTTCGATCATAATGCAACCCAGTTCCCGCTGAAGGGGAAGCATGGCACCATGAAATGTGAACAGTGCCACCCGAAGAATCCGAAAGAGAAGAATCCCAGCGGTGATCTCGGATTCCATATCGTTCGGTACAAACAGTGTAAGGATTGTCATGCCGATGCACATGCCCGTCAGTTCGACGGACGCAAGGACCTCGGCGCATGCAATACGTGCCACACGGAGAACGGATTTGCCGGGACCATCTATTCAGCGGCACAGCACAAAGCATCGCGCTTCCCGTTGATGGGAGCGCATAATGCTGTTCCGTGCATCAAGTGTCACCAGGATAATAAGGTCCAGGCAAAAAGTACGAAACAGTTCCATTGGAAAGAGGATCTTGTCTGCACCACCTGCCATCAGGATGTGCATAAAGGACAGTTCAACGGGAAGATGACCAACGGCTGCGAAACATGTCACGGCACCGATGCGTGGGACGAACTGAAATTCTCGCACGACAAGACATCATTCCCGCTGAAAGGAAAACATGCCGATGTTCAGTGCGTGAAATGTCATAAACCGCAGAATGGCATACCGCAATACACCGGACTGGCAAAGGAATGCAGTCAATGTCACGAAGATCAGCATGCCGGACAATTCGCAGGGACCAAAGGGACGCAATGTGAAAAATGTCATAGTGAAAAGAACTGGAAATCGTTATTGTTCGATCATAATACACAGGCGAAGTTCGCTCTGACGGGGAAACATGAGAATGTGAAGTGTGAGAAGTGTCATAAAGAGACCATCATCAAGAACAAACGGGTCATCAAATATAAACCACTGGAGTCCGCATGCGTCGATTGTCATCCGGCTCAATAATGAATGTCCGGACATTCATCGTACTGATTGCATGTTCCATGCAGTTTCTTCTCGGTCAAAGTTCGCCGCACGGTCCATTGAAACAGGCCTGCACCGACTGTCACACCACCTCGTCGTGGAAAGATCTTGCCGTCCCCATGAAGTTCAATCATGCGGTCACCGGATTCATCCTTCAGGGTGCCCACTCGAATACGCAGTGCATCCAGTGCCATACAACAAAACGGTTCGCCGGCACTTCATCGGATTGTTTCTCCTGTCATAAAAAGGATTTCAGCAAAGCGATGTCCCCCAATCACCAGGTCGGACTCATCTCGCACGAATGTCTTTCGTGTCACACGATCAACAGCTGGCGTCCGTCAATATTCGATCATGCGAAGACCAATTTTCAGCTCGTCGGCGCTCATTCATCCGTAGAATGTTCTTCGTGTCACACCGGAAATAAATACAAAGGACTGCCGTCGGATTGTTTCTCCTGCCATCAGAAGGATTATGCTGCGGCAAAGACACCGAATCATTCTGCGGGACAATTCTCGCGCACATGTCTCACATGCCATACGATCAACACCTGGAAGCCCTCTACATTCGATCATAACAAAACGAACTTCGCTCTTGTCGGTTCCCATCAGTCCGTTGAATGTTCCTCCTGTCATAAGACCGGCCGGTTCAAAGGCCTCGCACAGGATTGCTACAGCTGTCATCAGAAGGATTATGCAGCATCGGTCAATCCCAACCATGCAGCTACGCAGATGGACCATTCCTGTTTGAATTGCCATACACTGAATTCGTGGTCCCCCTCAACATTCGATCATGCAAAGACAGATTTTAAACTGACTGGTGCGCATACGGCTTCGGCATGTTCAAAATGCCATTCAACGGGAACATTCAAAGGGACAGCAAAAGAATGTTATCCGTGCCATCTTAAGGATATCACCAAACTCGTAACACCGGACCACATTAAAGGACAGTTCTCGCAGGATTGTCTCACATGCCATACGAATATGTTATGGAAACCTTCGACATTCGATCATGCAAAGACAAACTATGCTCTCACCGGTGCTCACATAAAAACGGAATGCAAAAAATGTCACGTGAATGAGCTCTATAAGAACCTGCCGGCTACATGCTACTCCTGCCATCAAAAGGATTTTACCGAAGTGCTTACGCCGAACCATCAGACCGGTCAATTCAATCATGATTGCACGACCTGTCATTCAACGACCATTTGGAAACCCTCAACATTCGATCATAACAAGACTGCCTTTGCATTGAAAGGTGCTCATGTCTCTGTCGATTGTGCATCATGCCATAAGAACGGTCAGTTCAAAGGAACAACCGCAGATTGTTACAGTTGTCACCTGCTGGATTATAATAGAGTGCTCATCCCGAATCATCTCGCCGGCGCATTCTCCCATGACTGTCTTACGTGTCACACCATCAACGCATGGAAACCGTCCACCTTCAATCACAGCACCACAGCATTCCCTCTGGTCGGAGCTCACGTTACTGTATCATGCGCATCGTGCCACACGAACGGGCAGTTCAAGGGAACGGCAACGGATTGCTTCAGCTGTCATCAAAGTAATTTCAACAGTACTACTGCGCCGAACCACGTAACATCGCTCTTCTCCCATGACTGTCTCACATGTCACACGAACACGGCGTGGAAACCGGCAAGCTTCAATCACAGCGCGACCGCATTCCCGCTCCTTGGAGCGCATGCTGCGGTAACATGTGCATCGTGCCATTCGAGCGGGCAGTATAAAGGACTCGCCACGGATTGCTACAGTTGTCACCAGAAGAATTTTACAGCGGTGGTGAATCCCAACCACGTTTCCGGACAATTCTCGCATGATTGCATTACGTGCCATTCCAATACAGTGTGGAAACCGTCAACATTCAATCACAGCTCAACGGCATTTCCGCTGGTGGGAGCACATACTTCGGTGACATGCGCATCGTGTCATACCAATGGACAGTTCAAAGGACTTCCGTCCGATTGCTTCAGCTGTCATCAGACGAAATTCAATGCAACGACCGATCCGAACCATGTTACGGCACAATTCTCACACGATTGTCTTACGTGCCATACCACCACGGCATGGAAACCGTCCACGTTTAATCACAGCACCACATCGTTCCCGCTGCTCGGAGCTCATGCTGCCGTAACGTGCGGTGACTGCCACAAGAACGGTCAATTCAAAGGAACGACCACGGTCTGTTACAATTGCCACACATCCGACTTCACCGGAGTTACCGATCCGAACCATGTGACCAATGCTTTCGATCATGCGTGTCTTACCTGCCATACGATGACTGGGTGGAAACCGGCAACGTTCAATCACAGCAAAACTCGCTTCCCGCTGACAGGGAAACATGCATCCACGACTTGCATCAGCTGTCACGCCGGCGGCAAGTATGCAGGAACGACGATGGATTGTTATACGTGCCATCTTACTGATTACAATGGTACCAAGAATCCGAATCACGTAACGGGAAATTATAATGCTGCACGCGCCTGCAATACATGTCATAACACGTCCGTATGGCAGCCGTGGATATTCGGTCACAACACGTACTATAATATTTCCAAGCATCACAACTCCAGTGTGACCTGTGCAAAGTGTCATCTTACACCGGGAAACCTGACGACGGCAAGTTGTACGACCGGATGCCATTCGAGTGCGCATCATAAGACTCAGACATGTTATATCGGTTCGAACTGTCATGCAGGAAGCAATAATTAATGGTGACAGGAATGTTGCTCAAAGGATAATTGTGGTTCGGTCATTATTTTTATTGATCATCGTCACTTGTGCCGTGACGGCACAGGAATCACCTCATGGAACGCTGCGGTGGAAGTGTGCGGATTGCCATACCACTGATGGGTGGAATGAGATGGTCTCGCCGATGAAATTCAGTCATTCGCAGACACAATTTCTGCTTCGGGGGCAGCACCGCAATACGCAGTGCAGACAATGTCATACAACACTGCAGTTCTCCGGAACATCCCAGGTGTGTACGTCGTGCCATAAAAAGGATTTTGACAGAACGGTCGCTCCCGATCACCGCAAAGCAGGTTTCATTTCCGATTGTCAACTATGCCATACGTCTGAAGCATTGACATGGCGTTCCGGATTTGATCATAATAAGACGCAGTTCCCGACACGCGGCATCCATGAAGCAGTGGAGTGCGGAAGTTGTCACTCCAACGGCTTGTTCCGAAAGACACCGAGGGAGTGCGTTGCATGTCACATCAAGGACTATAATGCAACAACGAATCCGAATCATGTCACAGCACGCTTCCCGATGGACTGTGCTACTTGCCATCGCGCCTTAACATGGCAGCCGGCGGCATTCTTCCCGCATGAGCAGTATTTCCCGATCGGTTCGTCGGATACACACCGTCCGGGACGCTGGAAGAACTGCACGGATTGTCACAGTGCGGCTCCTAATTATGCGACATTCGAATGCATCAATTGTCATGAGCATTCTAAATCATCAACCGATAGCCACCATGGTGATGTCAAAGGGTATTCGTATCTAAGTACATCTTGTTATCGTTGTCACCGGAATCCATAATCAATGAATCGATTCGTTTTTCTGATATTGATCGCCGCTAATACGTTGTTCCTTCTTGCTCAGGAGAAGAAGGAATTGCGCTATTCCGTTTCGTACGTTGCGGCATCGGTGGTCTATATCAATTCCGGCAGGGAAGGGAATATTGCCGTCGGTGATACAGTGAAGATCTTCCGTGAGAGATCGCAGATCGGCACTGTCCTTATCACCGCAGTTTCGAAAAGGTCATCGTCTGCTCAGATTCTCAATCAGGTTGTCTCGATCACCATGGGCGACGCCGCTGTCCTCGAAAAAGAGGTGCCGGTCGAGCCGCCGCCGCAATCGGTGGTGAAACGGTCAGAGCAGGATTCGGCCGGGACTTCCGTTCCTGTCAAGGCAGATGGAAAGAGCTCCGCGGTGAACGCAGTCGACGAGAATATCGTCACAGGAAGAGCGAGCATTCAATACATCGGAACACTTGCCGAAGATTCACGACTCAATCTCAGTCAGCCATCCGGCGTGCTTCGCCTGAATATCCAGAATCTCTATAATACAGGACTCGTCTTCTCGATGTATGGACGGACATCCTATGATCTTTCCGATATCTACAGCAGATATGGTACCACTAGCAGGATCAGGAACCGTCTGTATGATTTTTCACTGCAGACGGGGGATCCCGAAGCGGCGTTCGGTGCCGGTGTCGGCCGCATGTCGTCGGAATATGTCGGCGGTATGGGAACGTTCGACGGCGGACAATTCGTCTATCGGTACAATAATTTTGCGGCAGGATTCCTCGCCGGTGCGCGGGTGCAGGACCGGTGGATCGGTGTGGACGGGGAAGAGACCAAAGGGGCATTCTTCATCAGTGCCAAGGTCGGACCGGATATACTCCATCAATACAGCGGAACATTCGCCTACGGCCGGCAAATGGTGCAGGGAAATCTTGACCGGGAATTCCTCTATTTCCAGAACTTTCTTATGATGGGTTCCGAATTCTCCGTCTACCAGAGTTCGGAAGTGGAATTGAACGATATCAACAACGGCGTAAAAGAGAAGACGTTCAAACTTTCCAATACATTCCTCTCGGTGAATTATTATCCGGTGGACTGGCTCTCCACGAATGTCGGTTATGACGGTTCGCGTTCCATCTATCTGTTCGAGACGATGAAATCCTTTTCCGATACACTGCTTGATAAGAATATCATGAACGGCTACCGGGCAGGAGCGACATTCCGTCTTCCGTATTTCATGTCCATCTCGGGGAATGTATCCTATCGGACGAAGAAAGGGGATGCGCGGGATTCATACACACTCAGCGGTTCGTACCGCATCTCCGATATCATGGGAAGTGAGATCGGTGCCGATGTCCGGTATGCAGACATCGTCGGAGTCTATTCCAATGGAAAGAACTTCACCGTCGATCTGGACAAGACTTTCTTCTATAAACTCTCTCTTGCGTTGCGGTACGATTACTATAACTACACCATTCTGTCCTTGAAACAAACATATACGACCCACACCGCTACCATTAACTCCAGTTACCGGTTCTCCCGTTCACTCTATTCATCCCTCGCGGTGGACGGTATCCTGGACAACACCATGAACAGTCTCCGCGTCTACGCCGAGATCGGTATCCGTTTTTAAGTGAGCTGATATGAACGAAACTCTCATCACCTGGGGTATCACCATCATCCTGATCTCGGTCACGGTGATACCGTATCTCAGAAAATTCAATAAGAAGGAATCGAAAGCGAAAGCAAAATTCCAGCAGATGAAGATCACCGGAATGCAGGAAGCGACCATGGTCCATCCGCAGATCGATGCCATTCAATGCATCGGATGCGCTGCCTGCGTCCGCGCGTGTCCTGAAGGGGACGTGCTCGGCATCATCGATGGTAAAGCAACACTCATTCACGGTGCAAAATGCATCGGGCACGGACTCTGTGCTGAAGCATGTCCTGTCGGCGCTATTGAACTGCTCATGGCAAAACCGGGACGCAGTGCCGACCTGCCGGTGATCGGCGAACATTTTGAGACGAATGTCCCCGGAATGTACATCATCGGCGAACTCGGCGGACTCGGACTGATCAAGAATGCAGTGAAGCAGGGAACATCAGTGATCGAACATATCGCATCACTGCCGCACTCCTCCGTGGATGATGTGATCGATGTTGCCGTCATCGGTGCCGGTCCTTCCGGGTTTACGGCTGGACTGAAATCACTGGAATTGAAATTACGGTACATCATACTTGAACAGAACGATCTCGGCGGTACCGTACTGCAGTATCCGCGGGCCAAGGTCGTTCTTACTTCACCGGTTGAGCTTCCTCTCTGGGGAAAAGTGAAATTGATGGAGACGAAAAAAGAAGCGCTGCTCGAACTATGGACGAATGTGATGCAGAAGACGGGACTCAAGATCCGGACCGGCGAGAAGGTCTCGGAGATCGTACAGATGGGGGACCATTTCTCCATCACGTCCACGACGATGAATGTGAAAGCAAAATATGTCATTCTTGCATTGGGCCGCCGTGGTACTCCGCGCAAACTCGGTGTGCCGGGCGAGGAGATGTCCAAGGTCGCCTATCGTTTGATCGATGCTGCATATTTTCAGAAGAGCAATCTGCTGGTGGTCGGCGGAGGAGACTCGGCCATCGAAGCGGCGATCGGGCTTGCTTCACAGCAGGGGAATACCGTCACTCTCTCATATAGGAAAGAAGAATTTACCAGGATCAAAGAACGCAACAGGATCCATATCGATGATTTTGTGAAACGGAAAAAGATCTCAGTACTGTTCAATTCTGAGGTGACCAGGATCTCTGAAAAAGAAGTGAATATCAAAGTGCAGCAGAGTGAAGTAACACTGCCGAATGAGCATGTCTTCATCTTTGCCGGCGGTGAACTGCCGAACGAATTCCTGAAGAAGATCGGCATTCAAATGCATATGCAGAAGGTCGAGTAGGTGCGGTCACCTGTCATCCCCAGAAATTTTTGTATGGAACACGAAAAATACAAATCAGCCCCTATGTAGGTCCGGACGAATGTCCGGACCTTTTAGTTTTACAGCAGTAAAACAAGAGAAATTCGTCGATTTTCATATTTCCCCTGTTTTAGAGGATTTTCGAATCCCAAAAGTAGAAAACAGCCCCTATCCATAGTCATAATTGAAAAATTCAACGCGCAAATTGATGAATTTTTAATCAAAATTGACGGCACAATCTTTGTCTCTGGTTTTGTTGATTTATCACGCGTTTTTGAGATTTTTTTGACGAACCATAGGCTAAGACAATGTTAATAAGATTTATAACCCTTCTTGTTTTTCTGAGTGTCCCGGTCCTTTCGCAAACCAATGACGATTGCCTGGCGTGTCACTCCGACAACACACTGACAATGGAGAAAAAAGGGAAGACCGTTTCTCTCTTTGTCAACGACAAACACCTTGCTGCTTCTCCCCACAAAAAATTCAGCTGCACAACCTGCCATACAGGATTCGATCCGAACAATCTTCCGCATAAAGAAGGCATCACTCCGGTTCAGTGCCAAACATGTCATACCAAGGATGTGCCTAAACATACGTTCCATAAAACGGTCGTTGCGGATGGTAATGACAAGAGTGCCATGTGCAAAGACTGCCACGGAAAACATAATGTCGTATCTCCGAAGGTCGCCGGCGGAAAATTCAACAGTGCGACCATTGCTGAGGACTGCGGACAGTGTCACGCTGACAAGAAAGAACATTTCTTGAAGTCGGCACACGGCACAGCCGTTGCACAGGGTGTGAATAACGCACCCAACTGCTTGTCGTGCCACGAAAAATTATATCCGTCATCATCCAAGTCGGATAACGCAGCAGAGAAGAAACTGCAGCAGGAACGGATGTGTATCTCATGTCATGGAAAAAAGGAGTCGACACAGGATGTCGCTTCCGAGTTCGTCCATGCATATGAACAAAGCGTGCATGCGAAGGCGCTCAATAATGGAAATGGAAAAGCGGCGAACTGCGTGGATTGTCACAGCAGTCATGACATGCAAAAAGGAGCAAATCCTTCGAGCCGTGTGAACAAGGCGAATATCCCGACGACGTGCGCACAGTGCCATCCTGCGGTCGTTGAGAAATACAAGATGAGTATCCACGGTCAGGCATTTGCCAAAGGTAATATGTCATCGCCGGTATGCACGGATTGTCATGGCGAACACAAATTGCTCGGCACGAAAGATCCGAATTCCCCTGTGTCAAAACTCCACGTATCCGAACAGGTCTGCTCTCCCTGCCATAGTTCAGTGAAGATGTCTGAGAAGTTCGGGCTTCCCACAGGACGCATCAAGACATTCAATGACAGCTTCCACGGACTCGCCGTGAAAGCCGGGAGCAAGGAAGCTGCGAACTGCGCAAGCTGCCACGGCTTCCACGATATTCTCCCTTCGAAGGATCCGAACTCAAGAGTGAATAAAGCGAATCTTGCTGTGACGTGCGGAAAATGCCATCCGGGCGCAGGACAGAATTTCGGCATCGGTTCCGTCCATATTACGACGCAGGCGGACAGCGAAGATGATCTCATTTACTTTGTCTCCAATATCTATGTGATGATCATCGTAATGACCATCGGCGGAATGGCACTGCATAACATCCTCGACTTCGTCCGCAAATCCAAACGGCGCTTGAAACATCGACGTCACGGCGCACATGAAGAGGAGATCGGTCATGCTTTGTATGTCCGAATGACATTGAGCGAGCGGCTGCAGCACGGTATCTTTGCATTGAGTTTCATCACGCTTGTTGTGACGGGATTCATGCTTCGGTATCCTGATGCTTGGTGGGTTGTTAGCATCCGTTCGATCAGTGAATCTATCTTTGAGATCCGCGGTATCATCCACCGCACTGCTGCAGTGATCATGGTGCTCGCGTCGCTCTATCATATCTATTATATCTTCTTCGTGCCGCGCGGTAAACAGCTCATTCGTGATCTGTTGCCGAAGATCTCCGATGCGTATGATGCCATCAATGTGGCGAAATACAATCTTGGCATTTCGAAAGAAAAGCCGCTGCTCGATCGCTTCAGCTATATCGAAAAAGCGGAATACTGGGCACTCATCTGGGGCACGTTCGTGATGGGCTTGACGGGTGTTATCTTGTGGTTCGATGTGAATTTCATTAACATCATCGGTAAGAACTGGTGGGATGTCTCGCGGGTCATTCACTATTATGAAGCCTGGCTCGCAACGCTGGCGATCATCGTTTGGCACTTTTACTTCATCATATTTAATCCCGATATTTACCCGATGAATCTGGCTTGGTGGAAGGGAACGATCTCCGAAGAAGAGATGGCAGACGAACATCCGCTGGAACTGCGCAGGATCAAGGAACAGGAATTGGCTGCTCAACAAGACGAAAAGAAAGCAGAATGAAATCAATCGTAGGTATGAAATTCCCGCTTGCCGGCATCATTGCAATGATGATGCTGGCCGCTGTTCCGCTCTCTTCGCAGGATAAATCCGAATGCCTTGCCTGCCACTCGGACAAGACACTCACGATGGAAAAGAACGGAAAGACCCGTCCGATCTTCGTTGATGAGAAGAGATACGGCGGCTCCATCCATAAGGACCTTCAGTGCGTTTCATGTCATGAAGGATTCGATCCGAACAATCTTCCGCATAAAGATCCCATCGGCCGCGTGAAGTGCGGAACATGTCATACCAAAGAACTCGAACAATATGAACAGTGCCGGCACGGTAAACTGAGCGCCAAAGGTGATCCGCTTGCGCCAAGCTGCAGCGATTGTCACGGCAATCACGAGATCTATGCTGCACGGGACCAGCGCTCTCCGGTCTCTCCAATGAAGGTCCCGTATACCTGCGGCAAATGTCACAAAGAAGGGACTCCAGTTCAACGCCGCGCGGCGATCTCGCAGGACCATATCATCGAGAACTATGCTGAGAGTATCCACGGTGAAGGTCTTCTGAAAAAAGGACTCTCCGTTGCAGCAACATGCGCATCGTGCCATTCACCGCATCTGATCCTGCCTCATACCGATCCGCGTTCGTCCATCAACCGGAAGAACATCGCACAGACCTGTCAGAAATGCCATTCGCAGATCGAACAGGTACACAGGAAAGTGATCAACGGTAAATTGTGGGAGAAGGAAGCCAATACGCTGCCTGCTTGCGTAGATTGTCACCAGCCGCACAAAGCGCGGAAAGTGTTCTACGATCAGGGAATGGCGAACAAGGATTGTCTGACCTGTCATGAACGGAAAGATATCAAATCGACGAAGGATGGTCGCTCGTTGTTCGTTGATGTAAAGGAATATGTCGGTTCCAAACACGGCGCGAAGGTCGCATGCAGTCAATGCCACAGTGAAGTGCAGTCCTCGCACAATCGTCCCTGCGATGCCATCACGAAGAAAGTGGATTGCGCACAGTGTCATACCGAAGTGGGTGATCAGTACAAACTCAGTACGCACGGTAAACTCTTTGCGGCAAACGATAAGAACGCACCGACCTGCAAGGAATGTCATGGTACGCACGGCGTGAAAGGGAAGTCCGATCCGGCCTCTCCGATCTTCGCGATGAATGTTCCGAACCTCTGTGCCCGCTGCCATCAGGAAGGGAACAAAGCGGCGCTCCGGTACAAAGGGGAACAGCATAACATCATCGATCATTATGCCGAAAGTATCCACGGTAAAGGACTCTCAAAGAGCGGACTGATGGTCACCGCGAAATGTACGGACTGCCATACATCACACCGCGAACTTCCGACATCGGACACCACATCGAGTGTGAATCCGAAGAATCTTCCGCAGACCTGCGGCAAATGTCATCACGGCATCGAGGAAAAATTCTCGAAGAGCATCCATTCACGGTCAGTATCGAAGTCCGACAAGAAACTTCCTGTCTGTAATGATTGTCATACCGCTCATACCATCAACCGCACGGATGCAAATGGATTCAAACTCGGAGTGATGACAACGTGCGGAAAATGTCACGACGAGATCACCAAGACATATTTTGATACATACCACGGCAAAGTGGCTCAACTCGGATACACCAAGACCGCAAAATGTTATGACTGTCACGGATCGCATGATATCCTCCCGACATCGAATCCTGACTCGCATCTCAGCCGGAACAATGTCGTGCAGACCTGTCAGAAATGCCATCCCGAAGCGAACAGACGTTTCGCCGGTTATCTGACACACGCAACACATCACGATCCGGATAAGTATCCGATCCTCTTCTGGGTCTTCTGGATCATGACCTCGCTGGTCGTCGGCACATTTGCCATCTTCGGACTCCACACGCTTCTCTGGCTGCCGCGTGCCTGGCAGATGCGGAAAGAGCATATTAAAGTGGAACGTGAACATGCGAATGAACCGCAGTATCAGCGATTCAGCCGATTGAACCGTATCCTGCATATCATTATGGTGGTCAGTTTCATCTCGCTGGCATTGACGGGAATGACGTTGAAATTCTCCTATACCGGCTGGGCAGCCATCGTCTCACGCTTCTTCGGCGGATTTGAATCTGCCGGATATGTCCACCGCGTTGCAGCGGTCTTCCTTGTGGGCATCTTCATCACCCACATCGTCGATCTGTTCAGACGGCGGAAAAAGGAATTCGGAACATGGAAGAATCTCCTGTTCGGCAAGGATTCGCTCATTCCCATGAAAAAAGATCTGTTCGATGCCATCGATTCCGTGAAGTGGTTCATCGGAAAAGGTCCGCGTCCTCAATACGGCCGTTGGACGTATTGGGAAAAGTTTGATTACTTTGCAGTGTTCTGGGGCGTGTTCGTCATCGGTTCCACCGGTGCGACATTGTGGTTCCCGGAATTCTTTACCAAGTTCCTCCCCGGCTGGGCCATTAACGTTGCGACGATCATCCATAGTGATGAAGCGCTGCTGGCGACCGGATTCATCTTCACGATCCATTTCTTCAACACGCATCTTCGTCCCGAGAAATTCCCGATGGATATCGTGGTCTTCTCAGGCAGGATGTCGGTGGAGGAATTGAAACGCGATAAACCGGCGGAGTATGAGGAACACATCAAGAACGGTACGCTCGAACAGCATCTGGTGGAACCGTATCAGCCGATCGTCATCCGTGCGATCAAGGTCTTCGGATGGACAGCGCTGATCCTTGGTTTCAGTATCGTCATCTGGATCGTCTATGCGATGGTCTTCAGTTATCAGTAAGGTACGCACGCTGGCATTTACCGAGTCTCATGTACTTTCACAACCTTAAGGAACGATGAGTATGGATTTCAAAAGACTTCTTCCTGCATCATATTTCAATATGATCAGCTTTGCCGGCACTGCCATCGCCGGCGTGACGTTCGCGCTCATTGTATTCCTGTTCACGTTGGATTTCTTCTCTGCCCATTCCAAAGCGTATATGGGCATCATCATCTTCATCATTCTGCCGGTCTTCTTCATCGGTGGACTGCTGCTGGTTCTGTATGGAATGAGGAAGGAGAAGAAACGCCGTGCCATGACCGGCAAGGAACAGCCGCTTCCGCATATCGATTTCAACGATCCTTCCGACAGAAAGAAGTTCGCCTTCTTTACGTCCATCACATTTTTCGTTCTGATCGTTTCCGCCTTCGGAAGTTTTCAGGTCTATGAGTTCACCGAATCGGTCGTCTTCTGCGGAGAGATCTGTCATGAAGTAATGAAGCCGGAATATACCGCGTACAAACATTCACCGCACGCACGCGTTACCTGCGCGGAGTGTCACGTCGGTTCCGGAGCGGATTGGTATGTGAAGTCCAAGATCTCCGGTGCGTATCAGATGTATTCGGTCACCTTCAATAAATTCTCCCGTCCCATCCCGACACCCGTACATAATCTTCGTCCCGCTCAAGGAACATGCGAACAGTGCCATTGGCCGCAGCATTTCTTCTCGGACAAGCAGGTGAATAAGACGTATTATATGCCCGATGAAGCGAATACACCGTGGACCGTCTCTCTGCTGATGCGAGTCGGCGGCGGAAACCTTCAGACAGGGAAAGCGTCCGGTATCCACTGGCATGTGAATCCCGCAAATGAAGTGACATACACCGCCATCGATTCTCAGCGTCAGGTGATACCGGTGGTAAAGATGAAATTAGGGGATGGAACAGTGGATGAGTTTGTCACGACCGACAGTTTTGATGAATCGAAACTCTCGACCGGCGAGAAACGGAAGATCGACTGCATCGATTGTCATAACCGCCCCACGCACGTCTATCGTACACCGGAAGAATCCATCAACTCGCTGATGAAGCAGGGACTCGTATCACCGTCGCTTCCGTCCATCCGCTCCATTGCTTCGGCCGCATTTGTGAAAGAATACAAGACCGAATCGGACGCCATGGAAGGGATCGCTTCAAAGATCAAAGATACCTATACGAACCAGTATCCGGAGATCGCAAAGAGTAAAAGGACGGAGATCGATTCCGCCATCGCAAATCTTCAGCGCGTCTTCTCATGGACGATCTTTCCTGAGATGAAAGTGAACTGGAAACATTATCCGAATAATGTCGGTCACTACGCGTATGCCGGTTGTTTCCGGTGCCATGATGGAAAGCATGTCTCCAAAAAGACCGGAAAAGTGATCTCGAAGGACTGCAACAGCTGTCACATCCTTCTGTCGCAGGGACCGTCGGACAAGATCACTTCTTTATCGCCGAAAGGGGAGGCATTCAATCATCCGGTAGACATCGGTGATTCATGGAAAGAGATGAACTGCAATGAATGCCATAACGGAGAGTAAGGTCTTCATTCTTCGCACCTCTGACAGGAAAATGAAATTGTCTATTGCAATCATAAGAAATAATAATTAAATATCAGCGTAATTTTAAAGAAATGGTCGAAGAGATTCGGCACAGCATTTGCCCCTATCCTAACAAACCTAATTAAGGAGATCGTATAATGAAAAAAGCTCTGATGTTGTTCATTGCCGTCGCTTTTGTTCTGCCTGTCATGGCTCAGAACAAGTTCGTCGGCGTCAATTCCTGTGCATGTCATAACCTTCCGAAACAGGGAAAACAGGTCGAAGTCTGGAAAAAATCGAAACATGCTGGTGCATTCGAATCATTGAAATCACCGAAAGCTGCCGAGATCGCAAAAGCAAAGAACATTGCCGGCGCACCGTCTGAAGCAAAAGAATGTCTGCAGTGCCACACCACCGGTTTCGGTGAAGCACGCGAAGCATCGTTCAAAGCGGAAATGGGCGTACAGTGCGAAGCTTGCCATGGTGCAGCATCTGCTTACAAACCGATCCATAACAAACCCGAGAACAAAGAGAAGGCAGTGGCGGCAGGATTGGTCCTGAACGGCGGCGAAAAGATGTGCGTTGAATGCCACACACCGAAGATGCACCCGATGGAAAAGTTCGACTTCAAAAAAATGCTCGAAGAGATCAAACATCCGATGCCGAAAGGATAATAATGGTACGCTCACTCTTGATCGGTCTTGTACTGCTCTCCGTCACTGCCTCAGCGCAGATGACGACGGGACGGTTGACAACATCATTCTATGGATTTGAAGGAAGGGATACAGCGCTTGCAAAAGTGCTGTATCTCAGAGCGTATGAGAACGTCTATCTGAATGCAGCGACCGAAAATTACAGCTTTAATATGAACGCGATGGTATCGAATGATTTCGGTACCGCGCTTGTAACGGACCCTGAATTGCGCGTCAATTCATTCCTGTTGAAGATAAAGAACATTGGCGGTTTTGCGGATATCACCGCAGGCCGCCAATTTGTTTTTGCAGGTGTCGGCAGCGGATTGATCGACGGTCTTTCGGGGACAGCGAAATTGATGGATAATACACTGGCAGTCACCGGCTACGGCGGCTCCAATGTCATCCAATCCCGCGATATCCGTAAGAATTATATCGGCACGAACGGACTCTTCGGCGGTCAGATCACCTATGCCCCGATCGAGGACGGTTCTGTCGGACTCAGCTATATGAACAAACGCTGGCAGCGCAAACCGTACACTTCAACGAGAATGGATTCCCTCTTCCGTCCCTACGAGATCGTCATCAACAGCCGTCCGAACGAAGAAGAACTTGCGTCGTTGGATCTGGAATATGAACACGAACAGCAGTATTCATTCCAGGCAAAGACGGATTTCGATTTCCGCACGGAAGAACTCTCCAAGATACAGACCTTTGCCCGCGTCGGCGTCATGAAGGACCTGAACGTGACGGCAGAATACATCTATCGCCAGCCGCGCGTTGCTTATAACTCCATTTTCTCGGTGTTCAATGTGAACAGCACCAAAGAGGTGGAAGGAGGACTCGAATATCGTCCTCTCGCCAAAACATTCCTCTTCGCTCGTTTTGCGAATGTAGCGTATGTTGACGACAACAGTCAGCGTCTCGTCGTCGGCGGAACATACGATGTCATCTCGGCCACCTACACACAGAATTTTGGATATGCCGGTGAATTGAATGGCATCTCTGTTCAGGCCGTCTATCCAATGATGGAACGGACTCTGACACCAATGTGCGCTCTCGGATATGCCACCTATAAAATGGACAAAGCTGATCCGGCGAGCAATGTTGTGAACGCAACGCTCGGTGCGGTCTACCGCCCGATGCAGAAACTCTCCACCGACCTTCAGGTACAGTGGATGAGCAATCCG
The DNA here is from genome assembly GCA_049317705.1 of Bacteroidota bacterium. Taxonomy (GTDB): domain Bacteria; phylum Bacteroidota; class Ignavibacteria; order UBA10030; family UBA8401; genus UBA8401. The sequence goes on from JBMOHT010000011.1 coordinate 33,118, forward strand.
CAATATTCGAGCGATATGCGTATCTTCTTAAAAATTAACTATTGGTTCAGTGAACAATTGGGCCTTTTGGATTGATTATGGTGAAAAAAAATCTTTTACTCGTCTCGTTTGTCTCCGTTCTGATCGCCATTGTGATCATCGGACGGAGCAGTGCCGTAGCCGCAGATGATGCGCAGCCGGACAAGAAACAGGTGCTGAAATTCTCTCACGGGAAGCATGCCGAAGCAGGCGTGGAATGCGCCTCATGTCACACACCGGAGAAACTGACGAAGAATGCATCCGAAAAGATGCTTCCGACGCATACGGAATGTCAGACCTGTCACGAACAGGAAGTGAATGAGAAATGCGCATTCTGTCATAAGGATGAGAACAATCCCGTAGCTCTTCCGAATCCTATCCGCGAGATCAATTTCGATCACCAGAAACATGTAGTCGATCAGAAAGTAGAATGCGTCACCTGTCACGCAGGAATGGACAAGACGGATTATGCCGAAGCGGCGAACCTTCCCTCAATGACCACCTGCAACACGTGTCACAACAATGTGAAAGCGACCAACCAGTGCGAAGCATGCCACACGAATCTTGCTTCATTGAAACCGGCAACACACATGGTCTCCAATTTCAAACGTGAACATGCCCGCGTGATGGGCGGCAGAACATTCGAAGCAAAATGCCAAAGCTGTCACACCGAAGCATCGTGCATGGAATGTCATGACGGAACGAATCTGACGAAACTGTCATCGTTCGAAAAGACCGGCATGATGTCGCCGCGGAAATTCGGTGTGGACAAACCGGCTGCGCTTGCCGGACAGAATGTTCACGACATGAACTATAAATTCACGCACGGTATCGATGCCAAAGGACGTTCCGCGGATTGCCAGACATGTCACCGTCAGGAATCGTTCTGCGCGGATTGCCATAAAGAGGGAAGTGTCGCTCTCGGCGGTGTTGTGCCGACCAGCCACGAACAGCCCGGCTTTACCATGATCGGAGTCGGTTCCGGCGGCGGAATGCATGCAAGTCTCGCAAAGCGTGATATCCAGCGTTGCGCGGTCTGCCACGATGCTGAAGGCGGAGATCCGACCTGCGTTACCTGCCATGTTGATGTGGACGGTATCAAAGGAACGAACCCCAAAACACACGCAACAGGATACATGAAGAATGTTGAAGGCGATTGGCATAATGATGCTGCCTCAACATGTTATGTGTGCCATAACGATGCGAATGCCAGACCGAACGGGAAATCCGGACAACAATTCTGCGGATATTGTCATGCAAAAAAATAATCATTGGGATATCATGAACAAATTTTCAATTCAAGTGATGATGGTGGCGGCAGTTCTTCTCCTTTCTTCATGCAGCACGCGGAAAGAAGAAAAGATCATAACGGAACCGTCGATCTCGGTGCATGGTGTTGGATTCAAGGATCCGGCATCATCGAACTTCCATGCAAAATACATCCAATCAAAGAACTACGATCTTCAGCTGTGCAAGTCCTGCCACGGTGCTGATTTCTCCGGCGGGACGACAGGGCAGTCATGCAACACCTGTCACAACAAACCGAACGGTCCCGAGAACTGCACCACGTGTCACGGCAGTGTGAATGCTGCACCTCCCAAGGATCTGAGCGGAAATGTCTCGACCGCTTCCCGTGGTGTCGGCGCACATCAGAAACATCTTATCGCGGGAACCTTCGCCGCCGCAGTAACCTGTAACGAATGTCATAAGGTCCCGGCAAAGCTCTCCGATGCAGGTCATATCGACGCTTCGGCGAATGCCGAGGTCAAATTCGATACAACATCGGTGTTCTACAAAGCGAATGCTTCATATACTTCATCGAATGTTTCGTGTGCCAATACCTATTGTCACGGCAATTTCAACGGCGGTAATACACAGACGATGGTATGGACGAATAATACCGGTACGGCCGCTCAGTGCGGAACATGCCACGGTAATGTGAACGGGGCAACGTTGAAAGAGAAAGCATTCCCTGTATCAGGACACAATGCTGCAACCGTTGCCTCAAATTGCGGAACGTGCCATGCAGCTGTCGTCGATGCAAGTCTGAACTTTGTCGATGCCTCCAGACATATCAATGGACAGATCAATTGACCGTATGTGCCTATCAATGGATCTGATAATGATGTAGAAAATGAGAGTCCCGGTCATCCGGGACTTTTTTTTTGCGGAGTGTTTGGTTCGATTTTGCCCGTAAATAAAGAACATTTTGTCTGTTTGTGGTCTTAGAAATGCAAAAGTTTTATGCGGTTTCATTGCAAGAATAGGAAACAGAGAATTACAACGCTGTAAAATTCAACAATTTCGCCGATAATCTTCGGCATGTTATTTGCCAAAGGGTTATCAGATTTCACTCAAGTTTGACTTGTCTCAAGATCTAAGGCAAGTCAATATTCACCTAAAAAGAATCACTTACTTCATCATTGAAAGGAGTTACGACAGTGAAAAATTTCTTAACTGTTCTAACCGCAATCGCTTTATTTGGACTCGTCGCCTGCGAAGGCCCGGCAGGTCCTGCAGGTAAAGACGGCGCAGCAGGCGCAACAGGCGCAGCCGGACAAAACGCAGGATTCGTTTACTTCGAAGGTTTCAAAGCAGATTTGAAATGCGCACAATGCCACAATCCGAACGATGTTGACACGACCTATCGTGTGATCACAAAATCCACACAGTATGAAATGTCAGGTCATAAAGAACTCGGAAACTACGACCGTAACACAACAACATGCGCAGGCTGCCATACGAACGAAGGCTTCTTCGAACGTTCACAGCGCGGTGTTGCAAATGAAACATTCACCATTAACGCAGCTTCCGGTCCGTTGACCATGCAGGCATATACAAGTTCCTCACCTGTCGGCTGCTTCACCTGCCACGCTCCGCACAAACGCGGTGATTTCTCGCTGCGCGATACAGTCGGTAGCGTGAAGATCTTCTCGCTCGTAAAAGAGAACACAACCAAAGCATTCACCGGAAACACCAATGCACAGCTTTGCGTGAAATGTCATCAGCCCCGCATGACTTCGCAATTCCTGATCCCGGGTACCACACCGACTTCCTGGCAGCCGTCCAACGTTGTCGGAACGGACACAGCAAGGATCTACACCTCACGCTGGAACAACCACGTGTCAGGCGAAGGCATCCAGACGATGCTCGGCTTCGGCGGTGTTGAATTCACCGGTAACACCTACACCAATTCATATCACAGCACAGCATTGCAGAACAAATCACTCGATTGCGCAGATTGCCATATGGCAACACCTGTCGGCAACAAAGGCGGCGGACATACCTTCAAAGTCGGTTACATTCCCGAAGGCTCCACCACATTGTCCTACAATCTTGCTGGTTGCAACACTTCCGCTTGCCATGGAACATCAGGTGCTATCACGACCTCCGGTGCAAAATGGAAAGGCGTTCGCGATGAAATGACCGGAAAGATCCGTCAGCTTGCAGTATTGATGATGGACTCAACACGTGTTGGTCAGTGGACAGTGAAAAAAGCAGGCAAATTCAATCCTTGGATCACCATGTCGGTCAGCGCATCAGGCGATACATCCTATGCTGCAAATGCCAACACCGGTGCAAACGTTCTTCAGATCACACCCGCATATAAAGCCGGTGCACTGTGGAACCTCCAGATGGCTATCTATGAAGCAAGCCATGGTATCCACAACACAGCATATACACGCTCATTGCTGGATGCTTCGATCGCAGAATTGAAGAAATAATTTCCCCCGCAATAGAAACGCAACTCTCTTCTATAGATCCGCCTCGTGTCCTGCGAGGCGGATTTTTTTTTATCTATTGTAACGTTCCTTTGCGGTTACCATCTCAGATTTTTCCGATCGTTAATTTTCCAATCATGTAATCTTGTGATCTGCAGAGTATATTTTTTCTTATTTCTCCGTGTCCTCAGTGTCTCTATGGTGGTGTTCTTAAAAAACAATACTTTTTGGATACTGCCGAATTTTTCCATATCATTTCACTGTAGCCTTTCCTGACCATATGAAAATCTCCGGATCTCTGCTGGTTCTTTTCGCCCAACTCTGTTTTGCGCAACAGATGACCGTGAATGTTGTCGTCCGGCCGGAAGGGAATGCGTTCAGCACTGCGGACAAGATCTGCATCGCAGGGAACAGAAGAGAACTCGGGGGATGGAATCCTTCTGCGGTTCCTCTGACGAGGACTTCAGATTCGGTATGGATGTTCACCGCGAAATTCGACAGCGGAAGCGTTCTCGAATTCAAGATCACCGGCGGTGCGTGGGACAACGAAGCGGTCTATTCAAAGAATGTTCCTCCGCAAAACTCGACATTAGATGTAACGAAAGATACCACAGTGATTCTTCGCCCATTATTTTGGAAACGGTTCCTCCTTCCGCAAAAGCCCGAACAGGCCATTCGCGGCACGGTGGAATATCATCGTCAGCTCTGGGGTGAAGGACTCAACCACTCACGCGATGTCATTGTCTGGCTTCCGCCTTCTTACAGTAAGAATCTGAAGAAACACTATCCTGTGCTGTATATGCATGACGGACAGAACATCTTCGATCCGTCCACATCCTTCGGCGGGTATGACTGGAGAGTGGATGAGGTAGCGGACAGTCTCATTAAGTTGAAGCAGATCGAAGAGATCATCATCGTGGGTATCTATAATTCGCCCGACCGGTTACCGGAATATTCTGATTCTCCTCTCGGCGATGCGTATCTGAATTTTGTCGCCAATGTTCTGAAACCGAAGATCGATTCAACCTACCGCACGAAACCGGGGAAGGAACATACCGGCATCATGGGCTCATCCCTCGGCGGATTGTCATCCATGCTCTTCGTCTGGAAACGTCCTGACGTCTTCGGAATGGCGGGATGTGTCTCATCATCATTCTGGTATGACAATGAGAAGACTTTAAAGGAAGTGAAGGAATATTCAGGACATAAGAAGCACCTGAAGATCTATCTGGACTGCGGCGGACGCGAGAAAGAGCTCATCAGCGGATATAAGCGGATGGTTGAGATCCTGAAGCATAAAGGATATACTAAGGGGAAGGATCTTGAATATACGCTCGATACGAAAGGAACCCACAACGAATACTACTGGGCGAAGCGTGTCTGGAGACCGTTGCTGTTCATGTTTGGGAGAAAATGAGAGCAGGTGTTAGGTTTTAGGGGTTAGGTACTAGGTGTTGGGGATTAGGTCTCTCTTCTTAGATGCTATCACAAAAAACCAAAATCCAGTATCCAGTATCCTGTATCCAACATCAAGTATCCTGCACCTTACCTTTTGTTCTTCAACACTTTCTGTTTTGCCAGCGACTCTCTCTCTAACTTCTTCTTATACTCCACCATCTTCTTCAACAATCTCTTATCACTGATCGCAAGCATCTGCACCGCAAGTAACCCTGCATTCTTTCCTCCGCCGATCGCCACGGTAGCGACAGGAACGCCTCCCGGCATCTGTGCAATGGAAAGGAGAGAATCCAATCCTTCGAGCGCTTTCGTTTTGATCGGAACGCCGATCACCGGAAGAGGAGTGTGCGATGCGGACATTCCCGGAAGATGTGCTGCGCCGCCTGCTCCCGCAATGATCACTTTGATGCCGCGTTTGTGAGCAGTCTTTGCATACTGTGACATCACATTCGGTGTGCGGTGAGCGGAGGTGATCTTCATTTCATACGGCACTCCGAACTCATCCAGCACAACTGCCGCTTCCTGCATGGTCGGCAGGTCCGAATCACTTCCCATGATGATACCAACGATCGCTTTCCTCATAAAACAAAGCTCCTTAGTCGCAACTCCGCCATTTATGGCGGAGTTCCTAGAACGATTACTAAAAAATGGCTTTAGCCATGATGTTTCAACTGATGCTCTTCCAGAAATGTATCAAATTCTTGCTGATATGTTCTTCCTGAATGGTGCTCTTCTTGGTTCCGAATATACTTCCTTACTGTGGCAAGCTCTGACTCACTGACTGAACTTGCATAATACTCATCTGCCCATTCAAATTTGTTCTTCGTGATAGATTGTTTGTTGATCCAATAGGCAGATTCACCTTTGATCAATTGCAGCGCTTTCGCAATTGACATATCTGCATTTAGTCCGAAGAGACAATGAATGTGATCGGTATATCCATTGATGGAGTCGATGAATATCTCTTTTGTCTTCGCGTTTTGCTGAATATGCTCGATCACAGCTGTGCGAATCTCTTTTGTCAAATAGGGATATCGATTCTTTGTTCCCCAAACAGCATGAATCATGACTTTGACATAGGCCATAGTGCTTTTGTCACGGCTAAAGCCGGTTAGATGTATTGATAGATTGAAGCAACTCCGCCTTAAAAGGCGGAGTTGCTATCCTATAAACTGATCTTCTCTTCCAGTTCTGTCGTTTCTTTCAGGATCTTCTGCAGATCATCACCAACCATTGTGATATGTCCCATTTTTCTTCCTACGCGCGAGCCTTCTTTACCGTAGATATGCAAATGGATGTTCGGATGTTCAAGGGCAGCAGTATACAATGCCTGCTTCATTTGCGGATGCTGCTTTCCAAGCAGATTGATCATTACTGCATACGGTTTTACCATCTCCGTTGAACCCAAAGGCAATTCCAGGACGGAGCGGATGTGATTCTCGAATTGTGAAGTGATACACGCTTCAATGGTGTAATGACCGGAATTATGCGGACGCGGAGCCATTTCGTTGACGATGAGTTCTTTTCCCTTTGTCAGAAAGAGTTCAACTCCGTAGATGCCGAATCCTTTCACCGCCTTCACTGAGGAGACAGCGATTGCTTCGGCTTTTTTCATCAGTGCTTTTGATATCTGTGCAGGCGCTATCACCGTGTGACAGATATGATTCTTTTGGATCGTTTGAACGACAGGATACGTTCTGATCTCATTCTGGGTCCGCACGACCATCACGGCGAGTTCCATTGTAAAATTGACGAACGCTTCCGCCATCAGATTGTTATGGCGGTTGGACAAATGCTTTACGGCGGAATGAAATTCCTTCTCATCATTCACGAGGGCATTTCCGTAACCGTCGTATCCCATTTTGCGGGATTTGAGGACGAACGGTGAGCCGAGTTTCTTTGCGATCTGTTTGTATGTATGCTCCGCCGTCACTTCAAGGAATAACGGCACAGGGATCCGGTTCTTTTTCAATGTCTGTTTCTGCAGCAGTTTGTCTTGAATAAGGCCGATCGTGACGGAAGAGGGATAGACCTTCTTCCCGTGTTTCTCGAGGAATTCAATTCGGTGATGGTCTACGAATTCGTTCTCAAGCGTCACCACATCGCAGTGCTGAGCGAACGAACGGAGATGCAATTCATCATCAACCCAGCCGATCGATTCATTGTGGGTCAGTTGACCGGCGGGTGAGCGCATCTCCTTGTCCATAATGGAGATATCAAAACCGAGACGCGATGCCGCCAATGTGGACATCTTTGCTAATTGGCCGCCGCCGAGGATACCGATGCAGATTTTTTTTGGCATAGAGGAAGAGATTCAAAATGAAATGTCGGATCAATAGAATCCGACATTATTTGCGGATAAAGATAGGGTGAATTGAATGCAGAAGCAAGACTATGATCAGCTGCTGTTTCGTGCAGGATTCAATCATTTTTTCCGGCATTCGTCCCGGCAACATAACCGGTGGAGAATGCCGCCTGCAGATTATATCCTCCGACCGGACCTGCGATATCCAGCACTTCACCGCAGAGATACAGATTCTTGATGAGCTTTGATTCCATCGTTGTCGTTTCGACTTCGCTGAGTGAGACTCCGCCGGCGGTCACTTCTCCCTTGTCGAGAGGAATCTCTTTCACAGTACCAAGAGAACACCGTTTCAGCATTCTCACGAGTGCTCTGCGTTCTGTCTTCGAGAGCTGATTCAGTTTCTTAAGGAAAGTTATGGAGGTGTTCACCAACAGGTATTCGGCGAGTTTCTGCGGGACCATCTGTTCTGTGAGTGTGATAACGGACCGGGATGGGTTTGCGCCGATCTCAGCGATCACCTTTTCGTCCAGCGCTTCTTCCGTGAGTTCGGGGAAGAAATCCACGCACATCTCAACGGTATGGTTCTGTTCAAATTCGATGAAGGCGTCGCGGCTGACTTCTAATACAGCGGGACCGGAGATGCCGAAATGCGTGATCAATACATCTCCGTTCCATTCTGAAATGACCTTGTTCCCGCAAACGGCCATGAGCCGGCATTCGCGGATCGGGGTTCCCTGCCAGGAGGAGGGAGGCGTGGGTGATAGCACGATGGGCGTCAATGCAGGACGAATAGGAACGATGGTATGTCCCATTTTCTCCATCCACCGGAAACCGTCTCCCGTTGTTCCCGTTTTTTGATATGAAGATCCTCCTGTCGCCACGATCACTTTATCCGCTCTGAGGATCTCCTTGCTCGTCTTGATGTTGAATGAACCGTCCGGATTCTTGAAGATCTCGCGAACGGGGGATTGGGTCCGAAGTGAGACGCCGCTATCCGTCAACAATTGCCTGAATGCATTCACAACATCATCAGCATTGTGGCTGACGGGAAAAACCTTCCCATTCTCGCGCAGATAGGTTTCCACGCCGTGAGAGTTCAGCAATTCTAATAATTTCGTATTGGTGAACTCGTGGAATGCATATTTCAGGAATCGTCCTTCATTCGGTTTGAACTGCTTCAGCATCGTTCGGATATCGCTTCCGTTGGTGATGTTGCATTTCCCGCCGCCGGAGATGAGGATCTTGATTCCGGGATCGGGATTCTTTTCGAGCAGCACAACGGTATTGCCGAGTGTTGCTGCTTTCCATGAGGCGATCATGCCGGCTGCACCTCCGCCGATCACGACAATGTTCTTCGATGTCTTCATATTATATGGAATATACTGAATATTGAGGAACAACCACCCCGTGTGAACGTCTAAATCCGTTGATTATCTCTCATTAAAAGAGTATCTTTACATGAATTTTGAAGACATGGATGAAATGATGTCTCATTTTTGAACAATTTTCGGAGTTTTTCCTTGGCAAAGGGTATGGCTCGTCCAACGAGCCAAGATAAAAAACTGCAAGAACAGCTTCAGAAGAATGGTCATATACCGAACCATATTGCTGTGATCATGGACGGTAACGGTCGTTGGGCAAAGAAACGTTCGTTACCGAGAGTTGCCGGTCATCATGAAGGGGTCAATTCGGTACGCGAGATCGTTGAGACATGCGGCCAGCTCGGCGTGAAGTATCTGACGTTGTACACGTTCTCCACAGAAAATTGGAATCGTCCCAAAGATGAGGTCTCCATTCTGATGCGGCTGCTCGTCAGCTCTCTCCGTGATGAGCGGGACAGATTGAATAAGCATAATGTCCGCGTTACCACCATCGGTGATTTTGCATCGCTGCCTCAGGATGCGCAGGATGAATTCCTCGATGCGATCGAACTGACCAAAAATAATACCGGATTGACACTGATCCTTGCTTTAAGCTACAGCGGACGGTGGGATATTACGAACAGTGTGAAACAGATCGCCCAGCAGGTGAAGAACGGGACCCTCAAACCGGAAGAGATCACCGACGCGGTCATCACTCAGCATCTTGCTACAAAGAATATCCCGGATCCGGATCTTCTCATCAGAACAAGCGGCGAACTGCGGATCAGCAATTTTCTCCTCTGGCAGCTGGCATATTCCGAAATGTATGTTACGGATGTTCTGTGGCCGGATTTCAGACGTAATCAGTTGTATGAAGCGATCGAATCATTCCAGTCCCGTGAACGGAGGTTCGGTAAAGTAAGTGAACAGGTCTCCGGCCCATCGAAATCTTCTTCCAAAAGCTACGTGCGGCGGTTGTTAAAAAGTGTTTCCGGAATTTAATCGAATAATAATGACAATTAAAAACATAGTTCTTACGCTGTTCTGCGTCTGCGGATTGATGTTCGCACAGCAGGGCGCGCAGCAGAAACAGTATAAGATCCTCGGTATCAGTGTCGCCGGTAATAAACTTGCCGAACCGATGGCGGTCATCGGCAACACCGGATTGAAGGTCGGTGATGATATCTCCGTTCCGGGGGAGCAGACACGGAATGCGATCAACCGGTTGTGGAATCTGAAGATCTTTGCGAATGTAGACATCCAGGCGGAAACGTTCGTGAACGACGGTGTGTATCTGCTGATCGTGGTCGAGGAGTTTCCGCGTGTGGAGAAGATCATCTACAGCGGGAATGAAGAACTCGATGAGGATGATCTGAATAAGAAAGTGAATATCACCAAAGGACAGATCATCTCTCCGCAGGAGATCAACAAGATCAGCAAGATCGTGAAGAAAGCGTACGAAGAGGAAGGATATCTGCAGGCACAGGTCTCTTCCGAACTGATCGATGCGACCGATTCGACGAGCAAAGGACGGAAGACGCTGAAGCTGAACATCACCGAAGGGACCGACGCCCGCATTCGCGAAGTGCAGTTCTTCGGGAATAAATTCTATGAGGATGCCGATCTCGAGAGCGAACTGCCGGATGTTCACAAGACCACATGGTGGAAGTTCTGGCGGACAGGGAAACTTGAGAAGAAAAAGTACGAGGATGCAAAGAAGAAACTGGTTGAGTTCTACAAGAAGAACGGATTCCGTGATGCCGAACTGATCGAGGATTCCGTCACGTTCAGTGAGAATAAACAGGATATCATTCTGAAACTGTTCGTCTATGAAGGACCTCAATACAAGATCCGCAATATCAAGTGGGACGGGAATACGGTGTTCAAATCCGAAGCGCTGAATCAGCGTCTTGGATTCCTGCCGGGCGAAGTGTATGATATGGAGAAATTCGAACAGAACCTCCGCGGCAATCAGGAGCAGTCCGACGTTGCCTCGATGTATCTGGACAACGGATATCTTACCGTGCAGATCGAACCGGAAGAACAGAAGGTCGGCGAGAATGAGATCGATGTGACCATCCGCGTGCGCGAACGGAATCAGTTCAAGATCGCCGGTGTCGAGATCCGCGGGAATAACAAAACGCAGGAACGGGTCATCCGCCGCGAATTGTATGTGCGGCCGGGGGATTATTTCAGCCGTTCGAACATCATCCGCAGTATCCGTCAGCTCTCCGTATTGAATTATTTCAATCCCGAAAAGATCAAACCGGACACGAAATTCGTCGACGACAAGAATGTTGATATCGTCCTCGATGTTGAAGAAAAATCGAGCGACACGTTCAACGCATCCGTCGGTTACAGCGGTGCATTCGGTGCGACCGGTGCGCTGGGACTCACCTTCAACAACTTTGATATCACCGAGCCGTTCTCCGGCGGCGGCGGTCAGGTTCTGAATTTCGATTGGCAGTTCGGCGAAGGGTCGCGCTACAGAACATTCTCCATCTCGTTCCGCGAACCGTGGTTGTACGATACGCCGACATCTCTCGGATTCAGTCTCTATGATACGAAGCAGGATTATTATTATTCCATCCATCAGCAGGGCGGAACGATCAGTCTCGGACGCCGCTTCAAATTCCCGGATGATTATTTCAGTGCAACATGGACATTCAGATTCCAGAATATTGATGTGGCCAACGTCGGCTCTTCCTATTATTATCAGGAAGGGAAATCCAGTCAGCTCAGCATCTCACAGGTCATTCAGCGCAACAGTGTTAACAGCCCGTTGTTCCCCACGCAGGGAAGCAACATCTCACTGCTGACGGAACTTGCCGGTGCGCCGATCCTTCCCGGAACTGCACGATATACGAAACACGTCCTCTCCGTGGATTGGTATATTCCGGTCCTGAACAGTTCCAGACTTGCGTTGTATTTCGGTTCACAGATGGGCTCCATTTTCCCGTTCTCCAAGAATCCGCGAGATGTTCCGTATCTTGAAACATTCTATATGGGCGGTACCGGTCTGGGGCAGATCGCAACGACTCCGCTTCGCGGGTATGAGGACAGGAGTATCGGTCCGGTGAATGTGCTCAACCAGTATATACCGGCACATGCGATGATCAAGCATACTGCCGAATTGCGATTTAATGTTGCACTTAATCCAATTCCGATTTACTTTCTTGCGTTCGCCGAAGCGGGAAATACCTGGGAGAATCTTTCCAAATCGGAAGTGTTCGACCTGAAACGGTCTGCAGGACTCGGCGCCCGACTGCTCATCAATCCGATCGGTCTTCTCGGATTCGATTACGGGTACGGGTATGATAATATCACCAACGGGATCAAAAGTCCTACCGGCTGGAAGTTCCACTTCCAGTTCGGCAGAGGTTTTTAAGCAGAATATTTTTAATCAATTCCATTCAATCAATCTATAGAGGTAGTCGTGAAAAAGTTCCTCCTTGCAGCACTCATCGCAACATCCGCATTGTTCGCCCAGCAGCCCGTTCAGAAGATCGGTTATGTCAATTCCGAAACGATCATCAAAGAATTACCCGAAGCAAAGGATTCACAAGCAAAGCTGGAATCCATCCTGAAAGGCTGGCAGGACGAGATCGAGAAGAAGGGTGCAGCACTGCAGGCAAAGTATGAAGAGTATCAGAAACAGTCCAACATGCTCAACGAATCATCCAAGCAGGCAAAACAAAAGGAACTTGTTGAAGAAGAGCAGAAGCTGAATCAGTACCGCCAGGAAAAACAGCAGGAACTGAAAGTACAGCAGGAAAAGATCATGAAGCCGATCCAGGAAAAGGTCTTCAAAGCGATCGCCACCGTTGCAAAGGAACAGAAGCTTGCGTTCGTGCTGGACCGTGCGACAGAAGTTCCGGTTCTGTATGCTGATCCGCAGTATGATTACACCTACAAAGTGCTGGACATGCTGAAACGCGGCGGAAAACAGTAATAGAAGATGAACGGTTCCGTTCCATTACGGGAGGATGAAGGAGATTCTTGATAAACGATCAACGGCAGTACTGACAACGGAACAATAATCAGAAGGATCATTATGAAAAGAATCTCTTTGTTCATCTCACTCTTCCTTTTCACCGTGCTGGCGTCGGCGCAGACAAAGATCGCGTTCATCAATTCCGCCACCGTTATGGAGCAGCTGCCGGAAGCGCAGGACGCCCAGAAGCAGATCGACGGACTCGCTCAGCAATGGCAGACCGAGCTGAATCAGATGGCCTCCGACATGCAGAAGAAAGTGGATGATTACGACAAGCGCAAACTGATCATGTCCGACAAACGGCGCGCCGAAGTGGAGAAGGAACTGCAGGAGATGGATAAGAAGATCATCGACTTCCGGAATGCGAAGTTCGGTACCAATGGCGAGATGTTCAGTAAACAGAACGAGCTGATGAAGCCGATCCAGGAAAAGGTCTTCAAAGCGGTGAAGGATGTGGCGGATGAGGAATCGTATGATTATGTGGTGGACCGGAGCAGTTCAACGATGCTGCTGTTTGCCAACGCAAAACACGATCTTACGCAGAAGGTCATTTCTAAATTACTCCAAAAATAAATGAACGAGTCCCGGTAATTCGGGACTCGTTCTCGTTTTTATGATCACAGTCAATCAAATAGCGGCAATGTTGGAAGGGGACGTCATCGGTGACGGTTCTCTCACCATCAATGGTATTGCCAAGATCGAAGAGGCACAGCCGGGGATGCTGGCGTTCATCGCAAATCCGAAGTACGAAAAATTCGCCGAGACAACGAACGCATCGTGTGTTCTGGTGGGCCGCACGTTCGATCCTGCAAAATATACACGCGTTCCGCCTGCGCTCATCAAACTGGATGATCCGTACGCTTCGTTCGTCATTGCCATCCACAAGTTCATGCCGGTGAAAAAGGATATTGATGCTGGTATCGATCCGACCGCTGTGATCCATCCGACGGCTGTGATCGGTGAACACTGCACGATCGGCGCGTATTCGGTGATCGGGATTAATTCGGTGGTCGGTGATCACTGCGTGATCCATCCGCATGTCGTGATCGGACGTGATGTGAAGATCGGTAGCAATTGTCTGCTCTATCCGAATGTGACCATCCGTGAAGAATGCATCATCGGGAACCGTGTCGTGATACAGCCGGGTGCCGTGCTTGGCGGGGACGGATTTGGTTTTGCTCCGAAGAAGGACAGGACCTATCAAAAGATCCCTCAGATCGGTATCGTGGCGATCGAGGATGATGTCGAAATTCAATCGAACACATGCATTGACCGTGCAACGATGGGAGAGACGCGGGTAAAGCGCGGAACAAAATTGGATAATCTTGTGCAGATCGCACATAATGTTGTTGTTGGTGAGGATACCGTGATCGCCGGAAACAGTTGTGTTGCCGGCAGCACAAAGATC
>JBMOHT010000012.1:0-45946 GCA_049317705.1 Bacteroidota bacterium
TTCCCGCCATAAAAACGGCGGGTCCCAAAGGGACACCTTTGGTGCGGGCGTGGTAATCGTGGATAGATCTTCTTTGTGGCTTTGTCTGCCTTCGGCGGACTTTGTGTGAGATCAGGTTCTATGCATACAACACACTATGGACGAATTTTACGAACTGATCCGGACGGAACGGTTTCTGTAATGCGCTGAGATTCTCCTCCGCCAGCAAATTTGTGATCAGGGTATCGGTCACGTAACCGCTGCAGAAGAATGCCTTCAGGTCCGGTTTGATCTTTTTCATCCGGAGATAGGTCTGTCCGCCGTCCATTCCCGGCATAACAAGATCGAGAATAACGAGATCGATCTTCGCTTTATTTTGTTGAAGGATATCCAATGCTTGAAAACCATCGGCTGCAGTGATCACTTGAAAACCGTTCTCTTCCAGAAGTTCCCTTCCCAATTCGCGCATTCCTTCTTCATCATCCACCAGCAGGACCATTTCATTGTTGCGTGATCGAAATACAGCCGATTCACTTCCGGTCTCTTCGGTTGTGGTATAACCCACGGCAGGGAGATAGATGTGGAATTTTGTCCCCTTTCCGATCTCGCTTTTCACCGAGATGGCTCCTTGATGTGTCTTGACGATATTATAGACCACCGTCAGTCCAAGTCCGGTCCCCTTCAGTGTGCTCAGCTTCTTTGTGGAGAAGAACGGATCGAAGATCTTATCCAGATTCTGCTGTGCGATACCCGGACCGTTATCGGAGATGATGATCTCCACATACTGCGATGGAACGGAATTCCTGAACCAATGCAGAGTCGGATTCTGTGCGGTCCGGTTCTTCGCTTCAATGGTGAGCGAACCTCGTAATCCGGTCTCAGGTGCATCCAACAGAGCATCACGGGCATTCATGCAGATATTCAGCATCATTTGGTACAATCCGCTCCGTTCTCCCTGCACCTTCCAGAGCGAGACATCACACTGTGAAGTGACATCGATCGCGTGCATGAATGTATCATTGCACATTTGTACGACATCAGCAACGATCTCCGGTACGGAAAGAATGGTCGTTTCTGTCTTCTTCTGCCGTGCGAATGAGAGCAGTTTTGACGCGATATCGGTCCCGCGCTGCGCTGATTTGGCGATCGTGTCGCTGTAGCGCAGAACACGCGAGGGATCCGTATGATATTTTACCAGCTGTTGACTGAAACCGTAGATATTATTGAGGATATTGTTGAAGTCATGGGCAACACCGCTTGCCAGTTCGCCGATACTCTCCATCTTCTGCGCCTGGATCATCTGCATCTCCATCTCCTGGCGCCGGGTGTCATCCGTGATATATCCGACGATCTCAATGATCTCACCGTTCGGATCAAAATGAGCGATGGCGGTCATGAGCACGATGAATTCCTGACCGTTCAGCCGTTTCGCATGAAGGACGTAATGCTCGATCTTCTTCTCTTCTTTCAGTTTCCGCATCATCGTTATGCGTTCGTCCGGATCGACATAGAACGTATCGGCATGCACCGCAAGCACTTCCTGCACGGAATGGAATCCGAACATACGCGCAAAGGAATGATTGCACATCACAACAGACCCGTTCGGCTTTGAGATGAAATCGCCCGTCATATCCTCTTCGAAGAATTTCTTGTACCGGTCCTGATTCAGCTGCAGTTCCTCTTTCTCTTTGATGCTCTGAGTAACATCACGCTGGATGCCGAAGAAACCGGTGATCTGCTCGAGCTCATCATAGATGCAGACGGCATTCCCTTCAACGACGATATGGGTATTGTCAAAATCCCGCTTCATCGAGGTGGAGTAATATGTTGCACCGGAATCGAACAACTGCGTGAAGAGTCCTTTCACCTTCTCGAATTCGCCATCGAACATCATTCGCGGACTCATCGAGAGCACCTCTTCTGAGCTGATATGGTATTGATTCAGGAGTGCGCTGTTCATTTTGGTGATCGATGCTGTCTCATAGATCTCCCGGATGAATTCTTCCCGGCGTTCTACTTGCGTCCATGGAATGGGCCGCTTCATCTGCATGAAATAACAGGCATCGAGGGATTGATGGAAGAATTTATCGAGCATCTCAGTCGATCGGCGGAGGGAGTCTTCCATCTGTTTCCGCTGAGACACATCCTGTTTGATGGAGATGAAGTGAGTGACGGAACCGTGTTCATTGATCAACGGCGTGATCGTCTGTTCCTCATAATACAGCGAGTTATCCTTCCGCCGGTTGATCACCTCACCCTGCCAGACCTCACCCGCAAGGATCGTGCGCCACATCGTCTCATAGAATTCGTCGGAATGTTTTCCGGAACGGGAAAGGTCGCGCGGATTCCGTCCGATGATCTCTTCGTACGAGTATCCGGTCAGTGCAAGAAATGCCGGATTCGCCCAGATGATCTTTCCCTGCGAATCGGAGATCATGATGGCATTCACGGCGGACTGCAGTGCGGCATTGTTCAGACGGAGCTGTTCCTCGGAACGGACCTTATCTGTGATATCGTGGATGATGGAGAACAGCATCGGTTTTCCGCTGATCACAATGGCATTGCTGTATTCATCGATATATCGGTTCGATCCGCTCTTCCGGCGGTGGGCGGTCATGAAATGATTGTTCCGGTGCTGCACAACACTCTTGATGTAGTCCATCACATCGGACGGCGGGAGCGTGTTAATATCGAAGATCTTCATCGATACCAGCTCATCATGCGACCAACCGTAATACGCCACGGCGGACTTGTTGGCGTCGATGATCTGTCCTGTTTCCGCATCGATCAGCATTTTGATGGCGGAATGGTTGTCGAACAGAGAACGGAATTTCTGTTCACTTTCGCGGAGCTGTTCTTCCGTCTTCTTCCGTTCCGTGATATCGATGCAGGAACCGAGAAACCCGATGAACTCTCCGTTCGGCAGATAGTTCGGAAGTCCGTTGTCGAGCACCCAGCGGTATGACCCGTCATGGAACCGAATGCGGTATTCACTGGTGAACTGCCTGCGTGCATCGAAAGCAGAATCGAATGTCATGCGGCAGTAATCACGGTCGTCGGGATGGACCGAATGGAGCCAGCCGTCCGCCACTTCATCGTTGACCGAACGGCCGGTGAATTGACACCAGGTTCGATTCACGTAGTTGGTGTGCTTATTCACATCACTCATCCAGATCAGCATGGGTGAATTATCGGCGATCCGGCGGAACCGCAGTTCACTCTCTTTCAATGCATCGAGTACGGAATTTTTCTCCCGGAGCAGATGCGATTCCTGAATGGACCGTTCTACGGCCGAGGGAAGACGGGTCAACTTATCCTTCAGCACATAATCAACGCAGCCGTTTCTGAGCATCTCAACGGCGATCTCGTCGCCGACCGCGCCGGAAACGAGGATGAACGGGAGCAACAGATGCTCCGCCATGAGAAGTTCCAACGCTCTGCGTCCGCTGAACTGGGGCAGCTGATAATCGCTGAGCACAACGTCATATTTCTTCGATCTCAGCTGCTCAAGAAAATCCTTTTCGGTATCGACCCGGTCGATGGTGAAGGTCATACCGGATTTTTTCAGTTCGTACCGAATGATCTCCGCATCGTCAAGACTGTCTTCCACCAACAGGATCTGATAGTTCGCATTCATGGTCATTCCCGCGCTCAAATAAATTTATGTGTGAACATCCAGTATGTTACCATTTCGTCGATGCTCTGAGCATAGGCGTCGTATTCCACCGGTTTAACGATATAGCTGTTCGCATGCAGCTGTGATGCAAGCACGAGGTCGCGCTCCTGATTGGATGAGGAGAAGATGATGACCGGAATGTATTGCAGCTGCGGATCCTCTTTGATCTTCTTCAGTACCTCGAAACCGAGCACCTTGGGGAGTTTGATATCGAGGATAACGAACCGCGGATGACGTTTCCCCTCGCTGGAGATAACGGTGCGGAGGGTCTCAAAATAGTTCAATGCCTCTTCACCGTCCTTCAGCCAGATGATGCTGCCGGACATACCGCGGCGTTTCAGGATGCGCGTTGTGATCTCGTAATCATTCTGATCATCCTCTACAATGATGATCTCAAGCGGATGGTTGTTCATTGCTGCCCTCATGATAATATTGATACATTCCTGTTTCCCGCACTGCCGTCGTTCGGAGACGGCCGAAATAGTTGAGCATTCTCTTCCGGTCTATTCACTCGCGATCGGGATGGAAAAATAGAATGTTGTTCCGACATTCAATTCACTCTCCACCCAGATCTTACCGGCATGTTTCTGTAATACCCTGTTGACAATGGCAAGACCGACGCCGGTCCCTTCAAATTCGGACTGGGCATGGAGCCGCTGGAACACTCCGAATAATTTATCGACGTACCGCATATCAAAACCGGTGCCGTTATCCTTTACAAAATAATGACATTGTCCCTCTGTGATAGAACCTCCGATCTCGATCTTGGAGACCTCGCGGCCGCGGCTGAATTTCACTGCATTGCTCACCAGGTTCACCAGCACCTGCCGAAGGAGCGATGGATCACCATTCGCTGCCGGGAGCGGTTGGATGACCGTTTCGAACGTCCGGTGTTTCTCACCGAGGAGCACTTCTTCCAGAACTTTTTCCGCAAGGGAGTGCATATCGCAATGGACCTTTTTGATCTCCGCACGGCTGGTCCGTGAGAACTGAAGCAGGTCATCGATCATCCTCCCCATCCGCGATGTATTGGTGCGGATGGTCTTCAGAAGCCGTTTCCCTTCCTCGCCGATATGCAATTCTTCTTCATCCGCAAGGATCTTCGCGAACGAATCGATCGCCCGCACCGGTGCACGAAGATCGTGCGAGATGGAGTAGGAGAATGACTCCAATTCCTGCATCGATTCACGCAGCTGCCGGGTACGCTCTTCCACTTTCTCTTCCAGCTGCTCATTCAGTTCGACGATCTTCTGTTCGATCATTTTCCGATCGTGGATGTCGGAATAGGTGCCGAAGATCTGCAGCGGCGAACCGTCCTTGTTCCACCGCAGGATCTTTCCGCGGTCGAGCATCCAGCGGTATTCACCGTTGCCGCAGAGGAACCGGTGCTCGTTGATGAAGATGGTATCCTCGCCCCGGAGATGCCGCTCCATTGCCTCCATAGATTTTTGACGGTCATCAGGATGAACATGCTCCATCCAGAATTCCATATTGTTCTCGGAATCAATATGTTCAAAGCCGACCAGTTTCTTCGTCTCAGGCGAGAAATACACTTCGTTCGTCGGAATGGAATACGTCCATATACCGTCACCGGATGCATCCAATGCGAACTTCAGCATCTGCTCGCTCTCATACAGATTGGTGATGGCATTCATTCTGTGCAGTGCAACGCCGATACTTTCCGCCGCGACCCGCAGGATGGATTCATCATCTTTCGTCCAATGGCGCGCCTCATTGATGGAATCAACACAAAGCGATCCCCAAAAGCGGCTCTCAATGAAGATCGGGATGGAGATGATACTCTTGACCTTGTTCCCGTGAAAGATGCTTCTCTCTTCGTCCGGTAATTCGTTGACGATACCGGAGAAGATCTTACCATCATTCAATGTCCGATACATTGCGGGCAGGATCATCTCAAAATTTGCCTCCTGCATCTTGGGATCATCGATCAATGTATTGAGCGGATCATTCACCCACTCATGTTTCAGTGAACTGTTCTCCACTCTATTGTGCGAGTTGTATGAATTTTCGAAGATCACAATACGGTCTGCATTCAGTCCTTTACCAAGACTTTCCAGCGCCGCCCATATCATGATCTGTTGATTTTGTTCACTCATATTCAAGAGTGATACGGCAGCATTCGTTAATCCTTCTAACGCCTGTTCGTGACTCAGCAGGGAAAGTTCTGCTCTCCGTCGTTCGAGGATATCCCACGCCATGGTTGCAAGCTGAGACACAAGTTCCACATCCTTCGAATCATAATTATATAATTTATTCCCCACACCCATGATACCGACAACAAGATCATTCCGAAGGATCGGGATGAGCAGTTCACGCACGACCGGTGCATGCCCTTCCGGAAGACCTTTCTGGTTCGGAACTTCCGAGAAGATATTATGGATCACTGGAGCTTTCGTATAGATACATTCCACCCAAACTCCTGCCTTGTCAACGGGATAATGTCGTCCGTCACCTTCCGCATGGCACATGTTCTTGAGTGTATTGGTGGACCAGGTCTGAAGAGAGATAGTTTTTTGATCATCCTCGACAAAATGGAAGAATCCGATCGTGCTTTCCGAGATGTTTTCCGCTTCATCAAGGATCTTTTGCAGAAGTTCCTTCACGGTATGATCGTTCGCATATTCGCTCAGCAGCAGCCGTGCCTTCAGGAGGTCCTCGTTGCGTTTCCGTTCGGTGATATCGCGGGTAACGCCGAGAATCCCCAATGCTTTCCGTTGATCATCGTACATAATACGCGTAATGACCTCGGTCCACACCGTTGTACCGTCCTTCCTGGGCTGTTCCACAAGGTAGTATTCATTCGGGATATCAAGTCCCTTGGAGGCAAATTCCCGAGTTCGCAGCAATCCCGTGACCACTAGGTTTATCGAGGATGGACAGATCACTTCTTCCATAGTTTGCGCCATGACCTCTGCGGAAGTGAACCCGCGTAAACGGAACACGGAGGGACTCACGTATATGAAATGACCGTCAAAATCCATCGTCCAGATCACGTCGGTGGAGTTCTCCGCCAGCAGTCGGTATTGGCGCTCATTGTCCAACACTTTCTGCTCGGATAGTTTCCGCTGCGTGATCTCCGAAACGATCGTCGCAAAATGATTTTGTTTCGGACGGTACGCGATCACTTCAAAATATTTACCCAGCACTTTGGAGTAATTCTCATAGAACAACGGTGCGCCGGTGAGTGCTACGGCGCCGTACTGTTCGATCCAGTACTGTTCTGTCTCCGGCATCACCTCAAGCACCGTTCTGCCGATGATCTCCGAAGCCTTCAATCCGGTGAGATGTTCAAAACTCTCGTTGACATCGATGAACCGATAATCGATCGGGATACCTTCCGGCGAGAGAATGATCTCATGCAGTGCCATTCCCTGCTGCATGGTCGTGATGAGCGTACGGTATTGTTCCTCCCGGTCTCGCAGTGCCGATTGGATCCTCCTCCGTTCGGTGATATCCTCACCGATTGAGGTGACCCCGATGAAGTTCTTGGAATTATCATAGAGCATGATATTGGTCCATCGAATGATGAGCCGTTCACCGGATCGTTTCAGGATCTCATTCTCATAATGCTGCGGCAGATCGTTCCTGTCGATAGCTCCGTCAAAGATCGTGCGCACATCAGAGCGGATCTCATCCGGAATGAATACGTCAAACCAGGACCTTCCAAGGACATCCTCCCGTGCATAACCGGTGAGATTCAGCAGGAAATTATTGGCCATGGCAATAGACCCCTTACTGTCGAGGATAATGCTGATCAAGGTCACATCCTCAAGTATCCCGCGGAAACGACGTTCTGATTCCTTCAATGCCAGTTCAGAGGATTTCCTCTCTGTGATATCACTGATGAAGACGACCAGAACTTGAAGTTCTGTGAGCACGACGGTACTGATCTCCACATCGAACATCGTCCCATCCTTTGCACGATGTTTCGATTCGAACTTATCCCGACCGTGTGTAACGATGATCTTCATATGGCGGTCTGTTTCTGCCGGATCCTCATTTGCCTCTAGTTCAGAAACATGCATCGACAATAATTCTTCCTGGGAATATCCGCTCATTCGGCAATACGCTTCATTCACCTGCAGTAACTTGCCGGAATAATCCACCGTCCAGAATCCGTCCATCGATGACTCGATGATGCCTCGGTACCGATGTTCACTCTCTTTAAGATCCTTCAACGCATGCACCCTGACGGTAATATCTTTGAATACGCTCAGCAGCAGCACTTCGTTGTCCGGCAGTGTCAGGAATTTATTGGAAGCCTGAATATGGAGTGTCTCGTTATTCCACAGCGTGATGTCGCGTTCAAAGTACTCATCGACCGTTCGTGTATGGAACCGTGTCCGGTATATTCTTAGACTTTCGGTATTTCTTTCCACGGGGTATGAAGCGGTGAAAGGACGCCCCGCAAGCTCGTCCATCGGTTTTTTCATCAATGCACAATATGCATCATTCGCCATGACAATAATTCCATCGGCATCGGTCAATCGCATGGCATCATGTGAATTCTCCCAGACCGCCTTGAATCTGTTCTCCGATTCGATCTGCAGTTTCTGCGCTTCTTTCAGAGCGGTGATGTCGCGGGAACTGACGAGAACACCGCGGCTGGAATGGTGATTGTACGGAGAGTACTGAACGTCCATGAATTTCCTTCCCACACCGGCAAAATTGAACCAGGCCTGATAATGGACTTCATTCCCCGCCAAACAACGTTCAAAATTCGCTTTAATGGTCTTTGCAAAGATCTCTTCTCCAAAGACTTCGGCAATGGAATGTCCTTCGATCTCATCCCGGGTCTTCGCCATTCTATTGAGATATGCATCATTGACCACAAGATAGCGGAACGTATCATCCACCAGCGAGATAGAATCGAATGTTGCGGAAATGATCTCCTTGTATTGTTTCAGGACCTCCTCTGATTTCTTCCTCTCGGAAATCTCACGGAGGATCGTCTGCAGTTCTATAGAACCGTCTGCAAACGTCACCGCCTTCCCCACCGATTCCACCCATACACTTTCGCCGTTCACCATCAGGAATTCGAATTCGAATCGGTTCGATTTCCCTGTTAAGACAGACTCCTTCATCCGGGAAAAGGCTTCGAACATCTGTTCCCGATGGGCGAAGAATTCCTTTACGTTCTTCCCAAGGATAGTAGTATGATCATATCCGCCGAATTGCTCGATGGACGGACTGCAGTATAATATCTTCCCGAAGACGTTCAACCGAACCACCACATCCTGCGATCTCTCCACAAGGAACCGGAATTCATTCTCGCGCTTCTGAAGCTCTTCTTCCGCTGCGATCCTCTCAATTTCATTGGCACAGCGTTGAGCAAACACTGAGTGGATCACTGTGAACTGAGACACTTCATCGAGCGGTCGTTGTGCCATGGCAACCAAAATGCCGATCGGTTTCCCCTGGGAACTGAAGAGAGTGGTTCCGAGATATGAATCCATTCCCATCCCTGCAAGGGCGATATCTTCCGGATACAATTGGACGATACCCGTTGCATGATACATGGATCCTCGTTTGAGGACATTCGCACAGGGAGACCCGGGAAGCGGATAGGTAAAATTGTCAACGATCTTCCCGTTCATCATACAAGCACTTGTCGTTACCGTTGTACCGTCCGGATTGATCATGCCCACGAAGACGCAATCTGCCGAGAGCGCATTCGAAAGGTTCTTCACAATAAGGACAAATGTTGAATCCCTATCAGAGTCTCCGGAAGTAACAGCAAGATTCTCGATCGCCGTTTGGATCCTGATCCGCTCCGTGATATTCTCGATCAGCGTTGCAAAATATTGCGGGTTTTCATCACTGTCTTTAATGAGTGTCACCGTGATATTCACCCATACGGTCGTACCGCTCTTGCTGATATATCGTTTCTCCAATGCAAACGATCCGCTCCCGTTCGAGAGCAATTCCTGCACCTGCTCCGCATCCTGTTGAATATCATCCGGATGAGTGATGTCTTTATAGGTCAATTTCAACAGTTCCGATTCCTGATACCCCAGCAGTTCACAAAAACCGCTGTTCACTCTGCGGAATGAACCATCAAGATCCGCGATCACCATACCGATCTCCGATTGATCGTAGAACGCTTTCATTTGATTCTCGAGGGTTCGGGATTTCCGTTGGGCATTCTTCCGGTCGGTGATATCGAAGACATATCCTTCCGTATAGAGATAGTTGCCCTGCTCATCATACACTCCCTTCCCCCGTTCCCACAGCCACAGCCAATTCTTTTCTTTGGTGATGACCGGATACTCGATCTCAAAACTCTTTTTGTTGAGTAGTGCATCATTGGTGATCGCCCAACAGCGCTTTCGATCCACGGCAGGAATGGATGTGATCAGTTGGTTCATTCCCGAACCGTACAACTCAGACATTGAGAATCCCGTAAGATGCATAGCACCCTCGGATACGAACAGAAGTTCGGATACCTCTCCGGAATCCTTCGCCCGGTAAATATATCCCGGCAGATTGGAAATGATCGTTTCAAGGTTCCGTTGATGTTCGATCTTCTGTTGTTCTGTCCGCTTCTTCTCGCTGACATCCTCCGTGAAACCGATCGCCCGTCCGTCCGGAAGACTCACGGCAATGATCCTGGACATGAAGATGCTCCCGTCCTTCCGCCGCAGTTCGATCTCGTCATCCGCTCTCCCCTTTGTCTGCAGATCGGTGAAGTGCTTGATCCCGCGCTCCACAGACGATGGCGCGATGATGTTTGGTACGGACATCATTAGCATTTCATCCTCTGTATATCCCATCATGGTACAGCCGGCAGGATTGACCTCGCTATACCGTCCTGTCGCATCCACAATAAAGATCCCGTACGGAGCGGAACTGAGATAGAGTTTGAAGTTCTGTTCGTTCTGCAAGATCTTCTTCTCGTTCTTCTTTCGTTCTGTAATATCCTGCTTGATTCCGACATACCGTACCAATGTTCCGGCATCATCGAATACCGGCGTGATCGTCTGCTCTTCTATGTACGTTGTACCATCTTTCCTGCGGTTGACCATCTCACCGGTCCACGGTTTTCCGGAAGTGATCGTCCCCCAAAGGTCCTGATAGAATTCCTCAGTGTGAACGCCCGATCTCAATAATTCACTGACATTCATTCCCCGTATTTCAGCCAGTTCATATCCGGTCATCGTTTCGAATGCACGGTTCACCCAAAGGATGCCGGCGTGGATATCGGTGATAACGATCCCATTGGCGGCCGCATTCAATGCAGAACTTTGAATGGCGATCTGCTTTTCATTCTGCTTCTGCTCAGTAATGTCGAAGTTAATGCCCATGATGCCGGCCACTGTGTTGTCGATATAGTACGGCGCGACCACTTCGAAATACGTCCTCTCTTCACCGTTCAGCGCTCCCAAATAATTTCGTTCCCCTTTGGTGATCACTCCCGAATACGCTTTTCGGTTATTCTCTTCCCACAATCTTCTGGTCAACGGATCAATGAACTGTTCCGACAATGTCTGGTCCTTCAGCACGCCCCACATCTTCTTCCCCTCATTGCTTTGTACGAACTGGATACCGTTGAGATCACGCGCCCAGAAATCGAACGGCACATTCTCCAGCATGGAAAGAAGGATGCCGTTGAAGGATTTTAACTTCTCTTTATTCTCGAAGAACTCGACCAATAATGGATAAAGGATGAGACCCGTCATGAGCAGCAAAATGCCGCTGACAGCCATTGTGATCGCTTCCTCAAAACCGGTGATGCGTTGAACGAACAGATCATGGAACAGCTCATTGATGCTCGTGATCGTGGAAATCGTGACGAAGAAACTGATGATGACCGCCGGGGTCTTGTAGGGAATTTTAAATCCCATAAAGATCAGCAGGATGAGTGCGGTCACCTTGAAGAAGATCGATGATACGACGAGAAGGTCAATGATGATCGACCCGTATCGCGCCAGCAGCCATGTCTCTATCCATTCGGCATAGATCAGTGATACGACGGTCATCACGAACAGGATCGTAGAGATCGTCAGCAGCAGATGCCTGTTCTTCTTCGTGGTCAGTTTTTTGAGATTGTCGGAGATCATTCGCGTACCTTCACATTTCGTTAGGACGATTTACGCATTGACTTTGTATCCGCGCTGTTCCGGATGAATGCCGAGCTGCTCCATTCTATACCGCAGTTTGGAACGGGTAATGCCGAGGATCTTCGATGCCTGCACCTGATTGCCGTTGGTGATGTTCAAGGTCTTCATGATCAGATCACGCAGGACCTCCTTCATTGAGATTCCGTTTGAGGGGATCACAAGGGAGAATTGTCCGTTCACGTTCTTTTGATTCGTCAAAGCGATCGTATTGGCGGGCTGGAGGAACGAGAAACTCTCTTTGCCGAGCTGTTCATGGTCCGTCAGCAGCACCACACGCTCCATCACGTTGCGGAGTTCGCGCACATTCCCTTTCCAGAAATACTGTTCAAGGAACTGGATCGCATCCGGAAGGAGCGCCTGCACCTTCTTATTGAACTTCACGGAATAATCCTGCAGGAATGCTGAGGCGATCGGGATGATATCATCTCTCCTCTCGCGCAGCGGCGGTATCCGCAGAACGGCCACATTCAGCCGATAGAACAGGTCCTCACGGAACCGTCCTTTCTCCACTTCATTCTGAAGATTACGGTTGGTCGCAGCAATGATACGCACATCCACATTGATCTCTTTCGTGCCGCCGAGACGGTAGAATTTCTGTTCTTCCAGAACGCGGAGCAGTTTCACCTGCATCTCCTGTGAGAGTTCACCGACCTCATCCAGCAGCAGCGTACCGCCGGTGGCGAGCTCGAATTTCCCTTGTTTCATCCGTTCGGTCGCTCCGGTGAATGCCCCTTTTTCGTACCCGAAGAATTCCGATTCCGCAAGGTCCTTCGGGATCGCGCCGCAGTTGATGGTAATGAACGGTTTGTCAACGCGGATGGATTTCTGATGCAGATAACGCGCAAAGAGTTCTTTTCCGGTCCCGCTCTCCCCTTCGATCAGCACCGTCGTATTCTCTCCGGACGAGAGCCGTTCGGATGTGGTCAGCAGCTGTTTAATGATCGTGCTCTTGCCGATGATGCCGTGTTTCGGTTTCTGCGATTCCACTTCCTCTTCGAGGATCTTCACTTTGCGCTGAAGATGGGAATATTCCATCGTCTTCTGGATGAGCACGGAAAGATGCTTCAGGTCGAACGGCTTTACCATGAAGTCATACGCCCCTTCCTTCATCGCCTGCACGGCAAGTGTGATCTCGGCATACGCGGTCATCAGGATCACCGGCATCTCGAAACCCTGCGCACGCATTTGACTGAGCAGACGGAGTCCGTTGTGTTCTCCGTAATAGATATCGAGCATGATCATATCGGGATTGGTCTGACTGACCATGGAAAGGAATTGGTCCCCTTTGTTGCAGACCTTCACGGAATACCCTTCGCTGCTCAGGACCTTTTGAAGCGATGCTGTCAGTATCTCTTCATCATCGGCGAGTAAGATAGTACCTTTGGACATAATGCCCCCTTATTATAATGACAATGGAAAATAGAGTTTAATTTCTGTTCCCCCTGCAGGGGGTTTAATGATCGAGATATCGCCGCCGTGCTGCTGCATGATACGGCGTGAGAGCGAGAGACCTAATCCGGTCCCCGAATTCTTTGTCGTCTTGAACAGTTCGAATGCGGCCTTCATATATTCGTCGGAGATACCGATGCCGGAATCGCGGATGGAACAAATGAGCCGCGGTTTCAATTCCGTATCCTTTTGGTCCTCCATGAAAGTCGAGACGGTGATCTCGCCGCCGGACGGGGTTGCTTCGATCGCGTTGCGGAGGATGTTCAGCACCACCTGCAGTACCTGCTTCCCGTCGATCTTCACCGTAGGCAGATCATTCTTCAGCTGAGTATCGAGAGCAATATTCTTCTTGTGCACCGTAAGCATCAGCAGACTCACTGCCTGCGAAACAACATCGTTCACGCTGACAATGCGCACTTCGGGAGCCGTTGAACGCGCGATGTTCAAAGTATTCTCAACGACCTTTTCGATATGCTGCGCCCCTTGAATGGCAAGCTGCAGCACATCAATGTCCGGAAATTCGGGATGCTTGCTTTCGAGGAACTGCAGATTCAGTTTGATGCCGGCGAGAGGATTGCGGACCTCGTGAGCGATGCCGGCAGCGATCGTTCCGAGCATCGAAAGTTTTTCGGACTGGAACAGTTTCTCCACCATCATCTTCCTCTCGGTGATGTCGCGGGAGAAGAGAAGGATCTGCTGCAGGTTGTCCACCTCGATCACGTTCGCATCGGATTCAAGACAGATCACTTTCCCTTCCTTCGTTCGGATATTCAGCTCACCGGAGAATCCCGGTTCAACAACGATCTCGTCACCTTCTTCGTAATCTGCGAACGGAAGATTCTTATTCTCCAGAAGTTCTTCTTTGGAATAACCGAGCAGATGCACCGCGTAAGGATTGGCGTTGATCAGTCTCCGTCCTGATGAATCGAGCATGAAAATAGCGATGCTCGCTTTCTCGAAGAGCAGACGGTACCGTTCCTCCGACCGCACCAGCTGTTCATTCTTTCTGAGAAGCTGCATGGAATAGACCTCCAGGTTCTGCATCTTCTCTTCAAGTTTTTTATTGAGCAGCTTATAGTGACGTTCAAGGAAGGAATGATCATCGAGGGGAAGTGACTGCTGATCGGGATCGAATGCGACTTTCGGAGAACCGATATTCAGCAGTTCGCTCACGGCTAGGATCAGTGTGTCGGTCCCGCCGGTCTTGACCACATACCGGTCGGCTCCGATGGTCTTCGCAAGGTCCTTATCCTCTTCATCGATATAATCGCTGGAATAGATGATGAACGGGATCGACGAAAGTTTCGGATTGTTCTTCACCGATTTGCACAACTGGAATCCGTCCATCTTCGGCATCATTGCATCGGCAATGATCAGGTCCACATGCGTATCATTCAGCACTGAAAGTGCCTGGAGTCCGTTTGCCGCGCCATGGGTTGTATAATTTAGTTCACCGAGCACATCTTCCAACAGCATGATGTTCTCGGGAATATCGTCTACAACAAGTATCGATAATGTCGGCTGGGAATCACTCTCGCGGTCATCTGTCTGCATAACTACACCTCTGAATAACGTCATTGTTCTTCTGGCGAACTTTATGCAGAGAAGATAACACTATTAGCCAAGTGAGCACAATACGCTATTCTGCGTAATTCTCAACATATATAATAGAGTAGTTGGTCCGAGATTACTTATTCAGGACGACGAGGCCGTTCTTAATTGCGAACGTAACAAGGGTGACGGAATCGTGGATTCCGAGTTTGGTGAGGATGTTGTTGTGGTGTGTATCCACAGTGCGGACGCTGATATTCAGCAGATCGGCGATCTGTTGGTGCGACTTCGCATCGGCGACCAGCTGCAGGATCTCCCGTTCACGGGTTGTGAGCTGATTGATCAGGTATTGCGGATTATTGCGGTTCTGTTCATTGTTGAGGACTGCACGCAGCTGTGCAGATGGAACATGAGGACAAATGAAATCGGATGATTTTGTCGCTTCAATTAACGCATCCCGAAGGTCCATCGGATCGGTAGTTTTCAGCAGATAACCGTTGGCTCCGCTGTGGAAGACCTGAGTAACATATCCGATGTCATCATAGGCGGAAACGATCACGACCGGGATCGAAATATCATGCTTTTTGATCAGCCGGGTCGCTTCAATGCCGTTCATGTCGGGCATATTCAGATCCATCATCACCAGGTCCGGCATCAGTTCTTTGGTCTTGGTTACAGCATCCCTTCCATTCCCAACTTCTTCGATCACTGAGAATTCGGGATAAAGAGAAAGGATATGGACAAGACCGCGGCGGACCAGTGTATGGTCGTCTGCTATAAGTATGGTGATGGGTGACGTTGTTCCCATAGGATCCGGAAGTGAGTGAAATTTTCTAAAGGAATATAGAGAATCGTGGAGAAAAAAGGAATGTTTTTTTTGACTTTTTCTGCAGCGTACAGCAGGTCCGGAGGAGGACGGTGATCCACCACAATTTCCGTACAGGACGGCGGTCAGTCAATACAAATGCTGTTGGGTTGAGCGAAGAAATCTACGCCGATCTTCAACTGGATCGTTCCGGTGTCGAAGAAGAGTTCATCACGCTGGCACAGTTCCCACAGGAGCAGTTCCCTGTTCATGTTCGTCTCATTCATCAGTACGGTATATTCGATCAACGCAAAGAAGAGCTCGGCAGAAAGGATCACCCGTGTCTGCGGATGGTTCCTTTCTGCGAGCTCGTTGCTGAGTTCGTTGATACGGCGGTGCAATTGCACACCTTTGACGAGGGCTTCTTGGTCTGGGAACATGTCGGTGCCGCTGCTGTCGGTTTATGATTGAGTGAATTGTTGGAGGATCTCATCCGCGACCTTCTCCACGACCTCTTTCCGGGAGTAGTAACCGGACTGGACGCGTTCTCGGATCGAATCGATCTTCTTGTTCTCTTCGGACTGGAACAGTTTCAGCGCTTCCGGCGACAACTCAACGGAATCGTCGGCACGGTGTGTCTTCTCTTCGCGGACTTTTTCCTTTCGGATCTTTACGGTGTCATAGGCATTTTGCGGTTGCGAAATCTTTTTGATATCCATGGCTCTCTCCCGTCTGTTATATTATTTGCTGCCGTAAAATCTGTTCTGTTGTACTGCGTGGATGGTTGCAACAAGGGAATCACTCTTTTCAAGGATCGTCTTGTTGAGTACCGCGGACCGTTCTCCCAGCAGCGAAATTACTGTCTGGAGTTCCTTCACGATCGGTTCCGGGACGCTGCCCGTTTCCGCGATCGTTCGGTGTACGCGGTCCAGATGCGCCACCTTGCTTCCCCGCTCTTCCGTCAGTTCCGTCACTGCGTCGAACTGATCGTTCCCGGTCTCATCGATCAGCCGGTCCGTGATGGAGACGATCTCCTTCACCAGGGTCAGCAGTTCATCGATGTTCGCGGACTGTGCATTAAGCTGATGTGTCATAGAGTATCCCCATCAATCGTGAAATTTTCTTTGCGACCAGTACCGCTTCTTCGGACGGTATCTGACGGATGACTCTGTTCGTTTCCGCGTCCACCACTTTCACGATGGCCTTCTTCGATTCCTGATCGACCACGAACGTCAGCTTCGTGTTGGTGGTCTCCATCGCTTTGTTCAGCTGTTGGGTGACCTCACGCACTTTTTGGTTCTGCTCCCTCTGTTTCTTCAGAGAAGCCGTCTGTGCATCGCTTGGCGCGAGTTCAGACGGACCTTGAACCGATGCCGTGCTTTGGGTGATATGTTCGATTGTGTTTGCCATGTTCACTCACCATCCGATCCCCTGCATTGTTAATAATATGATGTTATGGATGCAATGGATGACTGCTGTGCCAGGATCTTGTTGTATGCCGCCTGCAAACGAAGGAAATCGTTCTTGTATTTGGTCACATGCCGGTCGAGCGTCTCATCGAACCGAGTGATACGGCTCGTCAATGTCAGTACCTGTGCATCCGCTGTATCCTTTGCCTGAATGATCTTACCGGTGGACGAATTGGTCATATTATCGATCAGCGTTACGAGTTTGTTCGCAATGCCGTTGGATGAATTGAACAGTTCTTCCACCTTTTCAACGCTGCCGTCCAGCATCTCATCGAATGTATCCGGATATGCCAGAGACAATGTCCCGTCCCGGCCGACCGAGATACCGATCTCGGAGAGGAGCGACGGATTCCCGGCCTTCACACTGCTGACCGGTGTAGCCGCGAGACTTCGAAGATTGTAGCGGAACGTGGAGAAGATGGGATCTCCGGACAACGCTTCGCGTGTATTGGTCAATGAATCGTATTGTGTCTTCGTATTGATATACGAGAGTGCCGAATTATAATCCGTAATGAATTTCTGTACCCGTTCTTTGATCGCCGCCTTATTCACATCGACCGTCATCGTCAGCGGCGCGTCCGATTCCGCATGTGCGCCTTTCAGCTGCAGCGTGACCCCCTTCAGCACATCGGTGACCGTATTGACCTCTTTTTCCACCGTGATCCCATCCACCGTAAGGGATGAATTCAACAATGTTGCTGAGGAATTTGAATATCCTGCCGACGTATTCGATGATGCCGAACGGCCCGAAATTACCGCATCGGTCAATCCGATATTATCCAGCAGTGTCCCGGTAAGATTCGTCAACGATATTGCATTCGATGCTCCGGTCGACTTACTGATCAGGACCAGTTTATTTGTCGTGCTGGTATCCCCGATATTGGATGCATTCACATCGGCATCGGAATTATTGATGGCCGTAACAAGTTTATCGAGGACCATATCATTCGTATCGCCTGCGACAAGTTCAACACTCACATCGGTATCCACACCGTTCAGCGACAGCCGCACCGATTTGGTACCCGCACCCTCGGCAGTGATAACGCTGGTCGACGTCCCGGTGAGCCGGTCCGAAACGACCGTATCGTTCTTCGCAACCCGGTTGATCTTCAGTGAGTGCGATCCTATCAGCGCCGACGTGGTAGCGGTAGCTGTGGCAAGCGTTGCATCGGTCGAAGCGACAGTGAACGTATTGAACTTCGAGATCGTTCCGGTCTTCTTCAGGTCCTCAGCGGTCGTCTTGAGTGTTTTCAGTTTCGTCTTCAGATCGGCAAGTACCGCAAGACGGATATTCAGCGCCGAGCGCTTCGACTCAAGCACCTGGGCCGGTTTCCGTTTGCTCAATCTGTACTGAGCAACAAGCTGATCTATGGATGAAACATCCGATACTGATGACATATTCGCTTTCGTTTAGACGAACTTACACGTGAAATGCTTCTCCCCATGCGGTGCGAAGTTCCTGAAGGATATTCAGTGCTTCGTCATTCTTCCCGGTGCGGAGACATGTCTTGCAATAGTCATACAATTTGAACAGACCGAGCGAAACTTCCTGGTAATCGAAGTTGAGTGCGGAGATCAGTTCATTGATCGCTCTGCGCGCCAGGTCCTTATCATTCTTTTTTATGGCAAGGATCGCTACATCATACACGCGCGCGATCACCTGCACCGGAGTAAGATTCATGGAATCCTCTTTCCGGTAGCGGTTCGCTGCGGACGTGTGGCCCGGCGTCGGCGGAGGCGGCATCACTGCGACCGCGGTGTCTGTCTCTGTCATGTGTTGTCTGGCTGCGTACATAATGAACATCCTTCTGTGATTGTATACATCAACTGTGTGTAGTGGTCCGCCCTCCGTTCAACGGAGAGCGGACCGGAATTACCGGACCTATCTGAACAACGACAGATACGCCTGCGGCGATGAATTGGCCTGGGCCAACTGTGCCGTAGACGTCTGCTGCAGTATCGAGAGCTTCGATGACATGATCTGTTCCTTGGCAACGTCGGCATCCAGGATCCTGCTCTTCGCTGCTTCTGTATTCGTGATCGCCGTTGTGAGGTTCGACTCTTTCGTCTGGAGCCGGTTCACATTCGCACCGATCTTACCGATCTCGGCATTCACCGTGGTCAATCCTGCATCAACGGTCAATGTAGAGATGTTCGCCGATGTCACCGATCCGGCTGCGACGCCGAGCAGTCCGCCGGCACTCACTAATGAGAATGCGACGGTCAATGTATCAGTGGATCCGTCACCCACTTGAAAATCTTTGGAATATGCTGTTCCGGAAAGCAGAGCTGTTCCGTTGAACTTCGTCTGGTTTGCAATATCATCGACTTCAGACAGCAAAGAGTTGATCTCAGATGCTATAGCATCTTTCTCATCACTACCCATCACGCCGTTTGCCGCGCGGGTCTGTTTCTCTTTGATCGTGGTCAGGATATCTGCAACCGTTTGATACGCACCTTCGGCAACTCCGAAAACGCTCTGAGCATCGCCGACGTTATCGAGTGCTGCGCTCATGGAACGGATACGTGCATCCATTTTTTTGGAGATCACATATCCTGATGCATCATCCGCTGCTGAGTTGACCCGTTTACCGGTCGCCAGTCGAAGCTGATGAACTCCGAGTTCCCTGCTGATGGTGTTGAGAGCACCGTACGCCTGATTGGCGCCGATGTTGGTGTTGATTCTACCGCCTGTTGAGAATGCCATAAATACCTCCGTGTATTTAATTTAGTAATGTGCCGGGCGTCCATGCCCTCACCTGTTTGGTATGGTACCTCTATGGATATTATCGGCATTTCTGCAGTAATCTTTAGGGAAAAAATGGACAAAACCCTTGGAGGAGGTCCACGGGTCGCAAATCGGGGAAATTCGGGGAAAAAGAAGCGGGGGCATCGCCCTGTAAGCGATCCCCCGCTGTTGGTCACTCATTTTCTTATCGGAATAACGATAAGAACGATTGCGGCGAAGAATTAGCCTGCGCCAATTGAGTGGTCGATGTCTGCTGCAAAATGTTGAGCTTCGAAGCGATCACCTGCTCTTTTGCAACGTCTGCATCCAAAATTCTGCTCTTTGCAGCTTCAGTATTCGTAATTGCCGTTGTCAGGTTCGATTCTTTCGATTGAAGCCTGTTCACATTCGCACCGATCTTCCCGATCTCGGTATTGATCAGTGTCAATGCTCCATCAACGGTCAATGTGCCGATGTTTGCTGAAGTTACGGATCCTGCTCCAACAGAGAGTAATCCGCCTGCGCTGACGGTGACAAGACTGAATGAAACCGTCAATAGATCAGTGGGTCCGTCGCCGACCTGGAAATTCTTCGAATACGTCGTGCCCGAAAGCAGGGTCGTTCCGTTGAACTTCGTCTGATTGGCAATGTCACCGATCTCCTGCATCAGCGAGTTGATCTCTTCTGCTATAGCGTCCTTTTCCTCACCGCCCATAGCACCGTTTGCTGCACGTGTCTGTTTCTCCTTGATCGTGGTCAGGATATCAGCCATCGTTTGATATGCACCTTCGGCAACTCCGAAGACGCTCTGTGCGTCCCCGACGTTATCCAATGCTGCACTCATCGAGCGTATGCGAGCTTCCATTTTTTTGGAGATCACATATCCGGATGCATCATCTACTGCTGAATTGATGCGTTTACCAGTCGCCAATCGGAGCTGGTGAACTCCTAATTCACGGCTGATGTTGTTGAGAGCACTGTACGCCTGGTTAGCGCCAATGTTCGTGTTGATTCTACCGCCTGTTGAGAATGCCATAACTACCTCCATGTATATAGTGAATGCCTTGGGCGTCCGTGCCCGTTTATTCTACATATATATTATCGGCAGATATGTTCCAATCTTTAGGAAAAAAAACAGTACACCCGCGCAGAATCCCTCATGTGTAGGAGAATTCAGACAAAATACTCCGAAGACACCATTTCTGGTGCCTTCGGGTATTTTTTTCAGAGTCTTATCTGAAGAGTGACAGGAACGCCTGCGGCGAGGAATTGGCCTGGGCCAACTGTGCCGTGGACGTCTGCTGCAGAATGGAGAGCTTCGATGCCATGATCTGTTCCTTGGCAACGTCAGCATCCATAATGCGGCTCTTCGCAGCTTCGGTATTCGTGATCGCCGTGGTGAGGTTCGCTTCTTTTGTCTGAAGACGATTCACGTTCGCGCCGATCAAACCGATCTCTGTGTTGATGGTGGTCAATGCCGCATCAACCGACAGATTCGCAATGTTCGCAGATGTCACCGATCCTGCTGCAACGGTCAATAAACCGACTGCTGAGATCGATGTGAATTCAACATCAAGCGTATCACCGGAGCCTTCGCCAACCTGGAAGGATTTCGAATAGCTTCCGGACAATAATGCTGTTCCGTTGAACTTCGTCTGTGCAGTGATGTCATCGACTTCTTCCATCAGAGAATTGATCTCTGATGCAATAGCGTCTTTTTCTTCGCTGCCCATTGCACCGTTTGCTGCCCGTGTCTGTTTCTCTTTGATCGTGGTAAGGATATCTGCCACTGTCTGATATGCACCTTCGGCAACACCGTAGACGCTCTGTGCGTCTCCGACGTTATCCAATGCTGCACTCATCGAGCGCATACGGCCTTCCATTTTCTTGGAGATCACGTATCCGGATGCATCATCCGCTGCTGAGTTAATGCGTTTACCGGTCGCTAAACGGAGCTGGTGTACTCCGAGTTCACGACTGATGGTGTTGAGAGCACTGTACGCCTGGTTGGCGCCAATGTTCGTGTTAATTCTACCGCCTGTTGAGAATGCCATAAATACCTCCGTGTATTTATTGTTGATGAATGTTCGGGCTTCCCTGCCCGTTTTTTTGGGTGTTGCTAAATGGGACGAGTCTTATTCTTGATACTCTTTCAGATCTGAATGTTCGGACCATTCGGACCAGCATCAGTGATAAAACCGGGTCCGCTCCGCGGCAAAACAGAGCGGACCTGTTACGTAGAATAAAGCATTACACTATGGTGGTCGGATCGTCCCTTGCGGCACCATTAGGAGGGCGCCGGAAAGAACAGATCAGCGACCATGTTACCGAAACAACGACAGGAACGCCTGCGGCGAGGAATTGGCCTGGGCCAACTGTGCCGTGGACGTCTGCTGCAGAATGGAGAGCTTCGATGCCATGATCTGTTCCTTGGCAACGTCAGCATCCATAATGCGGCTCTTCGCAGCTTCGGTATTCGTGATCGCCGTGGTGAGGTTCGCTTCTTTTGTCTGAAGACGATTCACGTTCGCGCCGATCTTACCGATCTCTGCGTTGATGGTGGTCAATGCCGCATCAACCGACAGATTTGCAATGTTCACAGATGTCACCGATCCTGCAGCTACCGAAAGTAATCCGGATGCCGCTGTATCGATCTTTGCAAACGTAACGGTCAGCTCATCGACTGAACCTTCGCCAACCTGGAAGTTGGTCGAATAGTCTGAAGCGCCGGTCAACAGTGTTGTACCGTTGAACTTCGTCTGATTTGCGATATCAGTGATCTCGCTCATCAGTGAATTGATCTCGGATGCGATAGCGTCTTTTTCTTCACTGCCCATAGCACCGTTTGCTGCCCGCGTCTGTTTCTCTTTGATCGTGGTGAGGATGTCTGCCACTGTCTGGAATGCACCTTCGGCAACACCGTAAACGCTCTGTGCGTCTCCGACGTTATCCAATGCTGCACTCATCGAGCGCATACGGCCTTCCATTTTCTTGGAGATCACGTATCCGGATGCATCATCCGCTGCTGAGTTAATGCGTTTACCGGTCGCTAAACGGAGCTGGTGGACTCCTAATTCACGACTGATCGTGTTGAGGGCACTGTACGCCTGATTGGCGCCAATGTTCGTATTGATTCTACCGCCTGTTGAGAATGCCATAACTACCTCCGTGTATGTACATCTTGTTGAAATATGGGAGCTTCCGTGCTCCCTTGGGTGAAACGTGCTGCCTACATTCTTTACTACCGTATCATTTCATACAGCAAATACTTATCAAAATTCAACGATCTCATCAAAACTGTTCTTTTGGCCGGATCCGGGCTGCACAGATATTATGTACCGGCACATCAAAGCATAGTCCACCGGTTGACCATCCGCCGTCATTCAGCGGTTGTGATCCTTTTTTCCATTGCCGATCAATTCCGTCCGAAAACCTTTACCAAGGAGCAGGAGTTCTCACATTCGATGAACTTCAGCTTCATTTCAGATCATCTGTATCGAATGGACACACTTCACCCGTCGCATCGATCAATGATCCTCGTCCCTTTGGTACTCTATTAGATGTTCACCGTAATTCGGTCTACCGGAACAGCGACAGATACGCCTGCGGCGAAGAATTGGCCTGGGCCAACTGTGTCGTGGACGTCTGCTGCAGTATCGAGAGCTTCGATGCCATGATCTGTTCCTTGGCAACGTCAGCATCCAGGATCCTGCTCTTTGCTGCTTCCGTGTTCGTGATCGCCGTTGTGAGATTCGACTCTTTCGTCTGGAGCCGGTTCACATTCGCGCCGATCTTTCCGATCTCGGTATTCACCGTGGTCAACCCTGCATCAACGGTCAAAGTAGAGATGTTCGCCGATGTCACCGATCCGGCTGCGACGCCGAGCAATCCGCCGGCACTCACTAATGAGAATCCGACCGTCAATGTATCGGTCGAGCCGTCACCGACCTGGAAATTCTTCGAATACGCTGTCCCCGAAAGGAGTGTCGTACCGTTGAATTTCGTCTGGTTGGAGATGTCGTCGATCTCGCTCATCAGTGAATTGATCTCGGATGCGATAGCATCCTTCTCTTCGCTGCCCATTGCTCCGTTCGCCGCACGGGTCTGCTTCTCTTTCACCGTGGTCAGGATATCGGCGACCGTCTGATACGCACCTTCGGCAACACCGTAGACGCTCTGTGCGTCCCCGACGTTATCGAGCGCAGCGCTCATCGAACGGATACGTGCTTCCATTTTTTTGGAGATCACATATCCTGATGCATCGTCAGCAGCTGAATTGATCCGTTTACCGGTCGCTAAGCGAAGCTGGTGGACTCCGAGTTCCCGGCTGATCGAGTTGAGGGCACCGTACGCCTGGTTGGCGCCGATGTTGGTGTTGATTCTACCGCCCGTTGAAAAGGCCATACATACCTCCGTGTATTTCTGGTAAGATGGGCATCCTTGCCCATGTTTGGAGTGGAGTAACTCTTTTTACTCTACATGTATATTATCGGCACGTTGATAAATTTCTGTAGAAGAATTCGACACAGAATATCAACGTGAGTACATGCCGAAAGGGGACACGATGAACAATGTCCCCTTTCTATTGAGATTTAATGCGTTACTTGAATAACGACAAAAATGACTGCGGTGAAGAATTTGCTTGAGCCAGCTGCGCAGTTGCCGTTTGCTGAAGGATCTGCAGTTTGGAAGAATGGATCTGCTCTTTCGCAACATCAGCATCCATAATGCGGCTCTTCGCCGCTTCGGTATTGGTGATAGCGCTGGTGATGTTGGATTCTTTTGTCTGAAGTCTGTTGACATACGCACCGATCTTTCCGATCTCACCGTTGATCGCCGCTAATCCGGAATCGACCGTAAGATTTGCGATGGAAGCGCTCGTCACTCCGCCGGCGGCAAAACCGAGCAGTGTAAGATTGTCCACCGATGCAAATGAGACGGTGAGAAGGCTCGATGCATTCTCGCCGACTTGGAACACTTTGGAGAAACTTCCGGACAGCAGTGCTGTTCCGTTGAATTTTGTCTGATTCGTGATGTCGGCAATTTCGGCCATCAGCGAATTGATCTCGGATACGATGGCATCCTTTTCCTCGCCGCCCATGGCACCGTTCGCCGCACGCGTCTGTTTCTCTTTGATCGTTGTGAGGATATCGGCAACGGTCTGCAATGCACCTTCCGCTACGCCGTACACGCTTTGAGCATCGCCAACGTTGTCCAGCGCTGCTGTCATTGCGCGGATGCGCCCTTCCATCTTCTTGGAAATGACATAGCCGGACGCGTCATCGGATGCGGAATTGATCCTTTTTCCGGTGGCAAGTCTCAGCTGATGCACTCCGAGTTCACGTGTAATATCATTCAGTGCGCTGTATGCCTGATCTGCGCCAATATTGGTATTGATTCTACCGCCGGTGGAGAATGCCATAAAAACCTCATCTAATGAATGTTCTAATTGGCTTCCCTGCCGTGTATTGCCATTGCTTATCCGTAAACAATGTTATTCCTGAAACTTCGTTCACGGGTATGACTTCAAGATGTGTGCCAATCATTATTGCCGAATTTTTGACGCAATTTTAGTACAGAAAAATGGGTGGTGGACAATATTGTACAGGTGGGCAAAAAAATGGGTGACTCATTTTAAGAATCACCCTTTTTCGTCGAAATTAGCAGAAATGTCGAAGCGGTTTTCCGCAAAACTACTGTATGACACCATCGTTATTAAGTTTAAGCAGCCAGTAATCCTGCTGTCCGGCACCGATCGATGATGTGATGCCAATCGCTACGATCTTATTATCGTTCGTCCGTTGTATTTCTGAAAATAATTCCAATCCGGAACCGCCGTAATACTTCGTCCAGAGGTGAGTGCCGTCGTTTGTTACGTTCATAAGCATCCCCTGCTGCCCAAAACCGGAAACAGTGCTGTACCCCGATACCATGATCGAATTATTGGAAAGAGTTTTCATTTTAAGCATATCACCATTCACCGAAGGATATTCTTTCGTCCATAACTCTTTTCCGGCGGTATCAACTTTTGTGATGAGACCGACCCTGGCGGAGTTTGTCACCCGGAATCCGCTTATCATCAAATTACCGTCACTCGTTGTTGTTAATCCCGCGGACCGCTCTTCATATTGAGTGCCGTATGTCTTTTCCCAAAGGACATTCCCGGACTGCGACATTTTGATCAGCCACAGATCATAGATATTCTGTGTGTTTGATCCATTATACCCCGAGACATAGATCCCGGCCTGGGGCATTTCAATAAAATTCATCGTAAAATCTCCGCCGATCGAACCAAGATTCTTTGACCACAGTATGTCGCCTGTCGGACTGAATTTCACCACACGCCCGTCATAGAAATTTCCTGACCCCCAATTGCTGGTGTACGTATATCCGCACGTCAGATAATTTCCGTCGGATAATTGTTTCACGGTCAGGAATGCATCATCACCGCTCAATCCATAATTCTTTGTCCATTGTACATTGCCGATGGAATCAAGTTTGACGATCCACGAATCTTCACCATCCACGTGCTTATATCCAACGAACAGAAAACCGCCGTCGGACGTCTGCAAAATACTGTTCACCCTGTCCTCACCGGCCGTTCCATAACTTTTACTCCATACAACAGCTCCGTTTGCAGTCGTCTTCACGACCCACGCATCACCGCCGCCTTCTCCGATGGAATGTGATATACCGCCAAGGATGTACCCGCCCTCTTTTGTAGGACAAACACTCATCCCCATATCCGCATTTGAACCACCGTACGTCTTCGGGAATATCACAGGATTGATCCCACCCCAGGTGACGTTGATCTGCACACTGCCGGTACCGGTCGGCACAGCGTTCAATGTAATATTGACGATGGAAACTGTGTTCTCAAATACCGTTACTTCAGCTTGACCTGTATATAATACCGTTCCTCCGGAATTTTTTGCATCGATGTTGACCTTCCATGTTCCGACAGGAAGTGCATCGAAGAGAACGGATGCCGCCGAGTCATTCTTGATATCGATCACTTTTTCAACAGCCGTATATCCGGATCTGGAAAGCGATATAACCAGCGTATTCACTGCTGCCGGAGCATTCTGCTTGTCCAATGAAAAGTTTATTTTCCCCGTCGAAGAACTAGAAGGTGAAACCGGTGTGGGACCTGTTGATCTCTCACAGCCGGAGAAGATCAGGATGAATGCCAGTAGTGCTGTATAGCGGACCATATATGCTCCATGGATAATTTTTCTATCAATAAATTATCCATTATCGTAAAGACAATCAATAACGCGAACACCTAATTCTTTGATAGCGTATCACTTTGTCCTGTTTAGATTTTTTGTATCAATAAAAAAGCACAGCCGGAATTGAATTCGACTGCGCTTTAGGACAGAACTGGTCAATACACTTCGCATCAAGCAACACACATTGCTTCTATTTTTTTTCTGATAGCGGCAAACCGTTCTTTCTGGGAAACTGATTCTTCCGGAAGATTCCTGAGCATAAAATCGATACGCTCAATGGCAATGTCATTTTCATTCAAGGACAACGCTGTCTGTATTCCAATGGTTTGTAACTTTAATGAACGGATTCCCTCCCGTTCTGCTTTCGTCACAACGGCATGTGCAAGCGCAGCATCCCCTCCGGCAACTGCATTGTTCGCTAATCCTTCATAACAGACGATCACACGATAATTGATCTCCCCCTGAGCGATCGAAAGATCGTGTGCCAATCCTGTCGGTTTCTTTGAATTCCTTCGAACGTGCTCGATCATCTGCAACGCTTCTTCGTATTTCTTCTTATGCGTGAAGATGCCGCTAAGGAACCAGTACGCCATCACCTGAACAGGAACGTAGTTCATCGATTTTCTGCACCAATGTTCCGCACGGTCCAGATTCGAACGGTGCATCTCCAACTCTACAAGGATGTTGCTTGCCGATCCTCGGATGCTCACATTGCGGTCATGCTCCACCGCTTTCAGCAGATGCTTCTCCGCTTCGTCATACCGCTGCATCACCCCGTACGTGTTCCCCAGTTGATAATGCGCGTAATAATCGAGAGGATTCTTTTCCAGCTGACGGAGCAGCATCTCGGAATTCCGAAGACATTTCTCGTTGATCTTCTCCAGACTCTCGCCGTAGCCGAGATGTTCAATGAATAGATCAGAATTTGCAATGGTTTTATTCATCCGAATAAGGGAAGGAAGCACCTGTTCGTGCACGA
Source organism: Bacteroidota bacterium (assembly GCA_049317705.1). Taxonomy (GTDB): domain Bacteria; phylum Bacteroidota; class Ignavibacteria; order UBA10030; family UBA8401; genus UBA8401. The sequence continues at coordinate 28,010 of JBMOHT010000012.1, forward strand.
CTCCCTCAAAGAAGATCTTTGGATGACGGCGGAAGAACCGCTGATACTGATTCACCTGCTCGACCGTACCGGTCGGCAGAATATGTTTGCTTCGGATGGAAACACTGTAGGCGATGGTTGCGGGAGCCGGCATCAATGCCCGCATTTCATTTCCGGTCAAAAGACGTTCGTCCGCATCAAGATAAAGTATCCAATCCGACGAAGCGTGGCGCAGCGACTCATTCCGCGCGTCGCTGAAATTTCCGTTCCAAGGAAAATGAAAGACCTTCGCTCCATACCGCTCCGCGATCTCCACCGTTGTATCGGTCGACCCTGTATCCACGATGATGATCTCATCAACGAACGGACGGGCCGATTCCAGACATCCCGGAAGATATTTCTCCTCATTTTTCACGATCATACACAGCGAGATCGATGTCATTCTGCTTCTCCGTTATTCTTCAACAATTTCCAGCGGCTGGCCGTTGAGCATTCTCAGATTCTCCTGAGCGGTCTCGTTCGCCGGATCGATCGTCAGCACGAGCGAGAGTATCTCGACCGCGTTTGAGATCTCTTTTTTCATGATACGGCAGACCGAGAGATCGTTCAGTGCATCAACATGGTATTTGTCCGATGCAAATACTTTCCCAAGGATATCCTCCGCCCGTTCGATATCGCCGACATTGATCAGATCTTCCGCCTGTTCGATCAGCGAAGTGATCCGCGGATCGAGGAGCGAATTGTCGCCGCCCGGTAACTGCAGCGCGGTGTTGACCTTCGCCAATCCCTTCCGCGCATTGATGTTCTCGGTATCGTTCACGACCGCCCACTCGAACATCTTCTTCGATTCGTCATCCATTTCCGCTTGATACAATACTTCCCCGAGTCCGGCACACGCTTCGGATGATCTCGGATTGACATTCAGCGCGAACTCGAATGCCGCTTTCGCTTCATTCAGCTGCTGAAGATTCAGGTGATTGAGTCCTTTGAATTGCGCGAGCAGTTCCTGCATCTCACCGTCATTCTGCCAGCATTCCGGGAATTGTTCCTGGAACTGCGTGATTGAATCCAATGACTTCGACCATTCCTTTTGCTCAAATAATGACGCGATGGTTTCGAGGAGCACTTTTGCGTTTCCGCTGACTTCAGGCTTTTGCGGTTTTCCGGACCGTGCATACGAGATGAACAACTGCTCCATCTCGTTCCACTCACGCTCACGGGGGAATTGCCGGGCCGTCGCAAATCCTCCGCGGATGAGCCGTTCGCGCAGTTCTGCATCATTCAGCAGCCGTTCAATAGCGGCACACAGTTCATCGGGTGATTTGACCGGGACCATCAGCGCATTCTCTTCGTGACGGCAATATTCCTTTGCTCCGTTCGATGCAGTGCAGACTACCGCCGCCCCCGCCGCCATCGCTTCAAGCGGTGGTATAGGGCACGAATCATAATGTGATGCATAGACAAGGATGGTCGCTGTTCCATACAGGAATGTCTTCAGTTCATCGCTCGGCACAGCATAGAATTCACACGGAAAATCTTTGAAGATCTCCGGATGAGAATTCGACATGCGCACCGCCGTAAATTCTATCCCTTTAGCGGTCAACTTCTCGAGTGCTTTACGGATGTCGCCGATCCCTTTGAACGTCAGCGGTTCCATTGCCGAACCGTTCATGTCGGGACCGACAATAAGGATGCGTGGTCTCTTATTCAGCAATGAACGCTGCAAAGGACGAAAAATGGTCTGATCGACGCAGACCGGCACAATGGCATCCGCTTTCCGCCCATATTGCTGCTCCACCGCTCCGGCAAGATTGCGGGAATTAGCGATGAATTTCACATCATTCTGAAGATATGATTCTTTGGATAGCTGCTTCCATTCCTGCAGCTGTTTCCGTTGAGCTCCCGTTAGTTCCGCAGAAGTATCCTCGAAGACGAATTGATCACCCTGAGCAAAATACACTTTGCTCTTCGCTTTCACATTCTTCAACTCCAACGCATTCAAAAAATATGTGCCGACAACAACATCGCAGTCAGGAACATATTGAGCCATCGATTCACCCTGCGGCACCTTCACCACTTCAGCCAGGATCTTCATAAAGGCCGGCCTGTCGGTATATGTTACGATCGACACCGAATGCCCTTTTCGCACCATTGCATTGATCTGCTTCAATAGTGTCTGATTTCCTCCGGTCACTCCCAAAATGGAGTTGATCAGGTAGCAGATCCGCAGCGGATCTTCCGTTGTTTGAACGGTCGAAGACCTGCCGGAAGTCTCAACTAATGCCTTCAATTTCTGAAGATATTCCTCCGCCTCTTTGTTGGGACCATGAGTGAGAGCTTTTTCTGCATACTTGATCGCTAATTCGGTCGATCCATATCCTGAACAGAGAACGGATAATTTCATCAGAGCCGTGAACATATCCTTATGCCGGGAAGCGCTCGTCCATTCCTTATCCGGGAACAGTGCCTGGATCCCGTGCGTTTTGATGAGCGCATGGATGATCTTCACTTCATAGCTGTAATCCACTTTTTTGTTGGAGCCGGCGCCGAGATTTCCACCGTGCTGACGCCATAGACAAACATCACTGTCATTCAGCTTGAAGTTCAACAGCGGCACAGCTCTGGACCACCACTCGTAATCATGTGCCCGTATGAATTCCGTGTTATACAATCCTGCTTTCCGATACGCGCTTTTCTTCACCATGGTTCCGGGATTCGGGATCGGATTTGTCAGGAGTAATTGCGCCAACAGATGCTTCCGGTCGTTGCTCCAGTCACGGTATTCAAGACGCTGATATTTCTTTTTATTCTTATCGGTGATCGTGATATGCCCATAGATAACATCGGTCTCAGGATATTTCGTCAACACGGCAACGTGTGATTCCAGCGCTGTCCGTTCCAGCAGGTCATCCGAATCCAGCCAAACGATGTAGGCACCTTTCGCTTTCGAGACTGCGTAATTCCTAGTTGCAGGGGCACCGCTGTGTTCTTTCTTATAGTACGCGATCTTATCGTTTTGGAATCCTGCAACCATCTCGGCAGTATTATCCGTCGAGCCGTCATCCGCAACAACGATCTCGAAATTTGGGTAACTCTGTGTCAATGCACTGTAAATAGCATCTCTCAGATATTCCGAACGGTTGTAGGTCGGAATGCAGATGGAGATGAATGGTGCGGAGGAATGCCTGGATCTGATCTCGGCAAAATGCTTAATGAGTTTGTCGTTTTGACGTTCGATATTAAATTCTTTTTCCGCTCTTATTCGTGCCTGTAACGAGAATGTTCTTCGCAGCTGCTCATCATTGATCAATGCGGACATGCTTTCGGCGATCTGGTCCACGTTCTTTTCCTTACACAATAATCCGGTCACTCCGTGTTCGACCAATTCGGGTATTCCGGCGTGGACCGTCGAAACGACCGGCAGTCCCATCGCATGCGCTTCCACGAGAGAGACCGGCATTCCCTCCTGATCTCCGTCCGCCGCTGTTACACTTGTCAGCACGAAGATATCGGTCTCAGACATCGCCTGCAGAACGCCCTGCTGATCTTTGAACGGAACGATCTCGACATTCTTCTGGAGCCCGAGAGTTGCGATCAGTCCGGTCAATGATGTGTGAAGCGGACCTTCCCCAATGATCGTGTAATGAACATTACTCCGTTCCTTGATCTTTGACAACGCCGAAATAGAATACTCCAATCCTTTCTTTTCCACCAATCTGCTCACTGAAAGGAGTTTGATGTTCTTTCCGTTATTCTTGTTTGGATTCACTTTGAATAGTGATAAGTTCACACCATACCGATGGATGGAGATCTTCTCCGGTGAACAGCCATGGTCCACCAGTTTTTTCTTCATGTATTCGCTTGGCGTTGTGATAACATCGGCTCGGGCGAACAGAAAATCATAGCATCCTTTTCCCGCTTCTTTGATGTACTTGGAAGCATCATAACCATGGAACGAAACGATCGTCGGCACCTCGGGATTCAGATAGAACAATGACGCGAGCATATTGAAGTTCGGTCCGAAGTGAATATGGACATTTCCTGCATCCTCGATCCGTGTCACGCGGTTCAGTTCATAGAATTTCTTCTGCCATATATTCGGGTCCGCCGTTCCATGAGCCGGCAGCGAGAGATACTTCACTTTTTCGGTCAGACCATACGAATTGATCGCCGGATGCACGGTCTTTTGACCGGTCTTCTCGAATGCCCATATCTCAACATCCTTGCCGCGGTCGATATATCCCGTGATCTGGTCCAGAATGAATGTTTCAGAGATGACCGGAAACCCTCCGGTAACGATGATCACTGTATCTTTACTCATGGAAATATCCTTTGCAACAGCATTGCCGGATGCAGCTGTTGCGGACAGCTGAGCGGAACGTTCCTGCTCGATGGTCCGTAGATGGAGTTCGATCACGCGCCGTGCAGCGGAATCGAACCGGAATTGATGGAACGCATTCAAATGATTCATCAGTTCAATGCGCTGATGATGGTACCGTTCTTTGTTCGTCTGTCGATTGGTAATGCCCTGCGGATGCTTCCGATAGACACTCATGGTGCCGGATATCTTTTTGAGCGGTCCGTGTGCCGACAGGATCGAGAACAATGCCATATCCGCACTTACGACCGTGGAGAACCATTCGGGAAGAGTTCCGAGAATATTGCGGAAGACGATGGATGATGTATGCAGGGGCGACAGCGGGACAAATGTCTCTTCGGTCCCCAGGATCTCGGGGGTTCCTTTTCCGAAGGTCCTTCCTTCGGCGCCTGAATCATCGAGCTGTTTCGTCTCATGGAAACAGGCAGAGAATCTGGTCTCTGTTTCGAGCAGGTCTATCTGTTTCTGTAATTTCAGTGGATCGGTCCAGTAATCGTCCCCTTCGCAGAGTGCAATATACCGTCCGCGTGCTTTCGGCCAGACAAAAGTAGGTGAAGGACGGACCCCTTTCGAATACTGATTCTCCGTTTGCAGGATCGGAACAATGATACCGGGATGCTTTTCATGATATTCCCGGATGATCTCCGCGGTCCCGTCGGTCGATGCATCATCATGAATGATGATCTCGAACGGGAATGTCGTTTTTTGCATCAGAAAACTGTCGACGGCAGTCCGAAGGAACTTTTCATGATTGTAGGCGAGACAGCAGATGCTCACCAGCGGCGTAGATTGTTTGGTCATTATGTCCGGTCCGGTCTATTCACACTATTCTCCATTGTGCGGCATTCTTCTCATTGATGTTTCGACTTCAGAATGAAGATCGGACGGTTGAGGAATTCTCCCAAAGAATCATCCCGTTCGATGTTCGTCTCATTCAGTTCACAATATTTGGTAACGCCGTCGTTCCGCTCGGCAATACCGATGCCGGTGATATCCCAATCCCCGCTCGTCCCCTTGCGGATGTAGTCTATCATCTCCGATTTGGTGCCGTTCTCGAACAGGCATTGATGGATATTCCCCTGCCAGTTGAATCCCAATTGAAAGACAAGATTTCGCGTGCGCTTACTCAACCCGTTCAGCTGTTCGAGGATCTTCTCTTTCGCCTTCTCGATGTTAAGCGACTTCTCCCCGTAATCATCGCCAACATGATGAAGCACATTCAGCAGAATGATAGTATCGAACTGTTCATCGGAATTACTGAAATCGAAATACTGATGATGGAAGGCGAACCGTTCTTTCTCTCCCAGCAGCTCAATGGCACGGTGAAGATACCGCGAACATAATTCCTTCCCTTCATATCCGGTGACGGATTGTGCGCCGGAATCGAGCAGATCGAACAGGATGAATCCTGTATTGCATCCGATATCCAGCACACGGTGTCCGGACACATTCACTTTCGATTTGATGTAGGCAAGACGTTCACGTTCAAAGAAGACGAACGTCGGCTGCTCTTCTTCATTGTCGATCAATCGGTTGAGACGGTCGGGCAGCAGATGATAGAACCGGTGCTTCTCATTCTTCCCGGTCCCCTGGAGTATACCTGTCAATTCGCCGATGATGCTGCGTTCTTCTGGATTCATATCGCCCTCGTTATTGTAAGACCAACGTATTGTGTGAATTTCTGATGTTGTCGAGCCATCCATCGATCACAGGAGGCGTGACCGAATCAAAAAAATTATCAAATACCTGCACAGCTTCTTTTTCGGTATACAGACCGTCCGCAACATGCGGCCAGTACCGCGCGTGATCACGGTGGATCACCAGATTCACGCGGACAGGAATACTCTCAAAGCGCATCGCTGCTGCGGCTGCGGCCCTGTGATTTCCTGCTGTGATCAGCCAGCGCCATTCACCGCTTCCGTTCACCAGCGCAGTCGCTTTCACATCGCCCTCTGCGGAATCCCACCGCTGATATCCGTTCTTCGAGATCTGCTGCAGAACATAGAGGATCCGCTTCGCTTCTACGCGGCTCTTTTCCTGTGTGACTGGTCCGCAAAAGAGCCATCCATGGGAAATATCAAGATTTTCTCCGGTGACGCTGTTCTCCGCGATCGCGGCTTTTTCATACGCTTGGCGGTACGAATCAACGGACCGTGCTCTCCATGGAAACACCGAAGCCCACGGCGGTGATTTCATCAAGATGTGGTCGTCTGGTAATTGCAACCCAAGCCATTCAGCGGCGGAAGCAGGACGAACAAATTCATAATATGTGTCAAAGACGGACTGGATCGCTTCCACAACGCCGTCATTCCAAATTCCGAATTCCAATCCATGCTGTGCAGCACGGACAAAAGGAGTATCGCCTCCGAGTCCGAATCCCGGCTGTGACCGTCCGTCGCTGATCTTTCCGTTCAGCAGCACATTGGAATAGATCTCGCTGTACTGCAGCGCGGCAGGATGTCCGGAAGGATTCCGAAGGTCAAGGATCGATGATTTTTGCTGAGGTTTTGCTGTTTCACCGGAGGCATTACCATTCTTCGAGAACGGGACCGTAAAAGTACGGGCAGTTTCGTCATCCAGTTTCGGTGAATAGATACCCTTCTCATAAACGGCATCTTTCACAGTGACACCGCTTGTCCCGACAATGATCCTTTTTTCTTCGAACCATTTCACCACCTGCAGGAGCGTTCTGCACTGATCGTTGAAAATGGCATGGCGCATCTCTTCAATTGGCTTGCTCCGGTCGAACGGGACCGCTGATTGGATGATCGGCCGTCCGGTGTCAACACCGCCGTCCACAAAGTGAATGGTAGAACCGATGAACATGCTTCCGCTCTTCACCGTATCGCCGAATCCGTTCATTCCCGGTGCTGCCGGCAAGATAGAAGGATGAAGATTGATCACTTTATTCTTCGCGGCTTGCAGGAACTGTGCATCGAACAATCTGGTGTAGAAGGAAATGAAGAGATCCGTACCGGAGAGATCAACGTAGGACAACAGTTTTTCAGAGAAATCCTTTCCGCTCGAAGATGGAAGGATACAGGTCGGCACACCGAATTGTGCGGCAACGGCGAGAGCACCGCATTCCCTGTCCGAGATCACTTCCGCGATCTTTTCACGGAATGTATCGACAGCGAACAACCGGGAAAGCACTCCTCCGTTCGTGGAGGCAAGAATAACGATCTTCAAGAATCAGCTCCTATTGTGTATCAAACTGTGTTACGAAAGTGAATACTCTGCAAGCAGAGCGTTCACAGCATCTTTGGGATTATGCATCATCACATCAATGATGGAGAGTCCCGGAATGAACGACTCCGCGGACTGCGGATATTCCCTAAACCGCGTTTCCAGGAAATGGAGTGAAACTCCGCGCTCCAGGAAAAATTCCTTCCGGTATAATTCCTTCCCTCCGGCTGCGTTGATGTATTCATCCGCTCCTTCACTTTTGGCGATCTGCACCAGTCGTTCGGCCTTTTCCATTCCTCGGCTGCCCGAATGGACCTCGGACGAGAGGACGATCGGTGTGTTGATGCCAAGATACGCGCAGATATCCCGGATGGAATGATGCAGGAATCCGGCGAGATTCGTTTCAGACTGCTCGAACGTATGCGTGAGCAATCCGAATACTTCGGTGAACATCGGCGCTTTCTTGTATGCATGCTCGAACAGTTTCAGCATCTTCGCACGTGATGCTGCATCAAGATCGACCTCTATCTGATTGATGAGTTTGTTCTGACTCAGCTTCCGGCACGGTAACGTCAGCAGATGTTCTTTGCCGTCGATCAGCACCCTGTTCCTGTTCACCCATCCCCGTTTGATGAAATTCACATCATCATAGAGAACGAACCTGTCTGCCGCCGCGATCAGCTGAAAATAACCGAGATACGGAAAGAAATACGGCTGCATCACCGCGACCTTCATCGGACCGGTCTCCCGGCGATCATTCTGCAAACATCTGTTCTGAACGGTATTTCATCAGCAGTGAATAATTCAGACAGCATGAACAACTCCTGCAAGACTCTTGATGATATCGGTGATACCTTCGACGATCGCAGGATCGAGGTCCGGATAGATCGGAAGACAGAGAATTCCTGCGGCCGTGTGTTCAGCAACAGGCAGATTCCCGGATTGTGCCGATTCCAATCCGCGGTATGCGGGGAATTGGCTGATCAGCGGATAAAAATATCGGCGGACAAAGATGTTATTGCTCTTCAGTTCATTGTAGACGGTATCACGGTCCGTTCCGAACGCTTCGTGATCGATGAGGATCGGAAAGTAGGAATAATTATGCCGCACGCCGGTGATATCATTTAGAAAACGGATCCCTTCGATACCATCCAATTCGACCCGGTATTGTTCTGCCACACGTTTCCTTTTTGAGATGGCTTCATCCACATATTTCAGCTGCAAAACGCCGAGCGCAGCCTGGAATTCATTCATCTTCGCATTGATACCAGGTGCGACAACGGTCGTTTCACCGGCAAATCCGAAGTTCTTCAGATAGTCGATTCGTTTCTTGGTCGCTTCATCTTTGCAGATGATCGCTCCCCCTTCGAAGGTGTTGAACACTTTCGTAGCGTGGAAGCTCAACACGGATAGGTCGCCGAAATTCAGGATCGATTCTCCGTTCTGCGTTACACCGAATGCGTGGCAAGCATCGTAGATCACTTTCAGTCCGTATGTATCCGCGATCTCCTGGATCCGGCCGACATCGCACGGATTCCCGTACACATGCACCGGCATGATCGCTGTTGTCTTCGATGTAATGGCAGCTTCAATTTTCTCTGCATCAAGATTGAATGTTCCGGGTTCGATATCGACAAAGACCGGCTTAATGCCGTTCCACCATAATGAATGGGTGGTGGCAACAAAGCTGTATGGAGTGGTGATCACTTCTCCGGTAATGCGCAATGCCTGAAGAGCAGTGACCAGAGCAAGTGTTCCGTTGGTGAACAATGAGAGGTGCTGAACGCCGAGATATTCGGCTAGTTCTTTTTCGAATTGTTTGTGAAAATCCCCGTTATTCGTCAGCCATTTCGATTTCCATATCTTTTCCATATATGGATAGAATTCCTCCAGCGGCGGGAGGTACGGCTGCGTTAACAATGTTTTTTCCATAGGCTTTTCGGCTTTTTTTACACTGTAACGCAATCAGTGTGCCATGTCATTTTCACGTATATATACTATGAAATCATAGTTCATGGCTGACGCATTTAGCCTTTTGGCTGATATTGTCCAAAACGATATTTTCAATCCTGGAACTGCTCTTTGTGCGGATTCCCGGAATGATAAATGGCTTTTTTTAATTCGGATTTGAAAAGTTTACAGAGGAAGGGTTGGAAAAGGGAAAAAATAACAGGAATCAAGTGAACGATTCCTGTTATCGGCAGTTCGATATAAAAAAAATTTACGCTGCGCTGACATGAACTCTTGCAAGTTCAAAGAATTCCTTCATTTCATATACCTGCATGTGAATGGTCTTGGTGCAGAACAGACGGCTGATGGGGTAATTACTGGTTAGAGTTCGGTCATTGTAATACGAAGACTCAGCCGGGACGATCTTCAAATGAAGTCCAAACGCATCATTCAGGATCTCAAGCAATTCTTTTTTAGAGACGGTATTAGGAGAGAAAAGATGGAATACACCTTCTGCGTATGCATCATTTTCGATAATTTTCTCAATAATTTCAGCTAAATGGATGGTTGTAACACCATTCCAAAAATGATTGACAATACCATCCACTGTTTGTCCCTGCTGTTGTTTTGCCCACTCAATGAGCGAATTATTATCATCCTGTTCTTCGCCGATGATGGAAGTCCGCAGGGTCATACATAAAGATGATTCTCCGCCGTGTTTGGACATACCGAAGAGTTCATTCGCATCAATTGGATCATCCTCTGAATAATTTCCTCGTTCGCCTGAAAAGACATGTTCGGATGTCAGATGGAAGCATTTGATCCCGGCTTGTTTGCAGAACAGAGCAAGATTCCGCGGGAAGACGGAATTGATCTTGAAAATATCCTCGGTGGAATATTCGGCGATCTTTTCTTTACTGATACCGGCACAATTCACGACGATATCTGCATCGAACAGCATTTGCTCCAACGCAGCAATGGGTTCAAGGACTATGTCATAATCCTTACGGGTGATACGTTGAACTATGTATCCGCGCGATTCAAAGTATTCCGATGCCGCAAATCCGAGCATTCCGTTTGCTCCGATAATTGCAATATTTCTCATGTGTTCCCTCCGTGGGTCACCATTGGCTCAGTTCGCTTCCATTCCGGTTAAATTCCGATCATATGCTCACGATCGTTGGGTCTTCTTCAGCAAAATAAACCACAATTATTGTGCCTGATTTAATTGATGTTACAACGGAGAATTAAAGCATTTGATCAAATAAGACTGGCGGGATACAGACAGATGGTTGTCATATTTATGCACATCTATATTAATACTTCGGACGGCGGCGGTATCAGGCGATGGTAAGGTCTGTTGGATCGGCAAAAAAATAAATTTTTAAAATATTTTTACCGGTTATACATCGGATCTGTTGATGTTTTTCAACGAAAATGTGTTTTAGCATCGGAAGCATGGGCTTACGATGAAAGATTTTTCTCAAATTCCATGAAGTTTTTTGTGATTCAGCCGATACATAACTAGAGAAGCAACAAAAGGCTTCACTACACCGGGCAACGGATGGCCCGAATTCTTTATCTAACTATATGGAGGTAGTTATGCGTAGAACACTTGTTAGTATATTGCTGCTTGCATTGTCTACTTATATGTTCGGGCAAACATTGACCGGCCCGGCAAATAATGCGACAAGTCAATCAGCAAAAGTTACATTCGGTTGGGATAAGGTAACAGGCAGCACCCCGGCCGGTTTTGAAATTGCATACACAACAACCGCGAGCGGAACAGATCTGCCGACAGGCACAACCGTTCCCACCGGTGCAAACTTAGGTACACTCGGAACTGCAACAGCCGTGAAAGGGTATGTTGCATACAGTGGCGCCTACACTACCACCAGTTACACCCACAATCTGAATACAGCAAACTCTGTCTTATTCCCCATCAATAAACAGGTCTATTGGAAAGTTCGTCAAAAGACCGGTACAACATGGGGCAGCTGGAGTGCTGCGTTCAATTTTACAACAGGAACACCGACGATCACCGCACCGTCATCGGCTCAGAATCCGGGATCAGTGACGATCGCATGGAATTCCTACGGCCAGACAGCAACAAAAGTATATCTTGCTGAAGATGGAACAACATACGACGCTGGAACCACAGCCGGAAGTTCCGGATCAACATCCATCACACTTCCCGCCGGAGCATCACGCACCGGTGCAAAAGTGAAACTCGGTTACGGCAGCCCTGAAGCATTCGTGATCTCAAGTGCATTCACGATCAATGCCAGCACCGCATTCGTTACAGCTCCTTCGAGTCCTGCAGTGCCCGGCGACAGCGTGAATGTTGCTTGGAATTCCTATGGATCCACCGTCAACAAGATGAAATTCTCGGTTGATGGGACCAATTGGACCAATGCACAGGATGCAAGCACATCCCCGACAAAATTCCTCATCCCCAAAGGGAACGGATATGATTCCTGCTACGTAGCATTGTTCAATGACAATACCGAAGTGGTTCGTTCATCGTCATTCGCCGTATCGCAGAGCGCCGCTGAGATCTCAACAAGCGCTTCTTCATATGCTCCCGGCGAACAGGCAGGATCGGTCATCTATAGTGCATACGGCCGCACGATTACAGGCATCAAATTCTCCGCTGACAGCGGTTCAACATGGGGCACCGCACAGGTTCCTTCATCGTCACCGTTCGACTTCGTCTTCCCGGCGGGCAGCAACCGCACACGGTGCGTCGTTGGTTTGTTCACGTCAGGCGGACTGGTCGCACAATCCGAAATGTTCACCGTTACCGGCAGCAGCGTGACATTCATGACAGTACCGAGCGGCACCGAAGCACCCGGATTCCATATGGTAGCATGGGTCAACGGCGGCGTTCCGCTTGAAAAGATCAAAATGTCCACGGATAACGGCAGCACCTGGGGCGGATATTCCGTCACACTGTCCAACGGACAGAGCACCGCAGATACCGTTTCTTATCAATTCGATCTGCTTGGAAAGACCACCGACATCGCACAATGCAAGATCGGTCTCTTTGAATCCGGCGATACGATCCCGGTCGTGGCATCAGCAGCATTTGCTCTGACCAAGGGCGGCGCATATTTCAAGATCCCGACATCCTATACGGATCCCGGTGCAACACTGCTCGTTCCGATCTCCATCAAGAACACCTTGCTGAAATCAGGCGCCAGTGGTAAGATCAGAGCATTCGATCTGAAAGTTGCATACAACGATAAGTATATGACCATCGATATGGACGGCTCAGCCCCCCTTCTTACACTGAAAGCAAAGAACGGTGACGTTCTGACCGGCGCAGGCGGATGGAGCGTAATGAGCGCAAAGACAGAGAAGGATGCTGATGACTATACATCCTATATCATCATCTCTGCCTATGCACCCGCAGCAGCGAACGCTGTTCCGGAATGCGTCCTGACACTCAGCTATTCGGTCGATACAACCGCAACACATGCCGGTTCCTCAAAGGAACTGCAGATCCTTACGGTAACTGCTGCCGATGAAAAAGCATTGGCCATACCGCATGCGAACATCACATATACAGCAGCAGCTGATGTTGAGATCCTTACATCTATCACCGGTAAGATCGAATACTTCTTTGACGGCGCAGCGACAACATACAAACTGTCCGGCACAGAATGGATGCATTATGTTGATACATCCGATGTCGAAGGTGCAGCACATGTCAATTCACAGGTCGTCAGCGTCGGTCCGGCAGCAAGCAGAGCCGTTGGCGTCTATAAGATCGTCCAGGTCGAAGCAGGGAACCCCGTAACATATGCTCCGAGCTATGATCTCTGGCCGACCAGTTTGCTGTCCGATGAAGAAGATCAGACCTCAGTGGATCTCACCGGTGTGATCGATGCAGACGATGCACAGATCGCGTTCGGAGTGACATTCGACGATCCCGCAGATCCTCTCTACACGACACGCCAGCGCATTGCAGCGGACGTGAATGAAGACGGCGTTGTGAACTCCATCGATGCTCTGTCGATCATGGACATCAACAACAGCGGCGCATGGTATATTAACAACCCGGATCTTGGACTGAAGAAATGGAGTTTCTTCACAACAGCATCCGTTGTGGCACAGGACAGCAATGACTATACGACCGATGACGTACGCAGCTCTCTTGAATCACAGTTCGATGAGACCCTTGCTGCGAACGAAGTGTTCAGCGGAAAAGATTTCCTCGGCGTGCTTCGCGGCGATGCAGACTTCTCCTTCGTCGGCACATCGGATAAATCGTTGAACAAATCGAATGCAACACCGGTGCTGTGCAATCTTCCGGAAGTGACCCAGGTCCGCGCAGGCGACACAGTCTACGTTCCGATCGATGTGCAGCTCGACGGCAAATCGATGCTGACGTTCTCTGCCTCGGTTAAAGTGGATAAAGGTATGTTCTCCTCATTCGCAGGCGTTGTTGAAGGTCCGGCATTCCCGTCCAACAAAGGATGGCATACGGTCGCCAACTACAATGCAAAATCAGGTCTTCTGACACTGGCAACGACCGATCTTGCAGGAACACGCGATGCGATCACACAGGAAGGAACGATCCTGATCCTGAAGTTCGTCGTCTCGAAAGAAGCAAAACGCGGCAGCATCAGCAGCATCTCCATGCCCAAAGTCTCCATCAGCGATAAGGATATGAACAAACTCTCTTCATCCTCATCCATGGGCAAGATCGAAGTGACACGTCTCGGCAGCACCGTGGTATCGGATTATGCTCTGTCACAGAACTATCCGAACCCGTTCAACCCGAGCACCACCATCGAATATGCTCTGCCGAAAGCAAGCAGCGTGAAGATCGAGATCTTCAATATGCTTGGACAGTCCATGGGAACATTGTTCTCCGGAACACAGTCGAATGGTTATCACCAGGTCGAATGGAATGCCTCACAGCTGAGCTCAGGTGTCTATCTGTATACGATCTCCGCAACATCCTTGACTGACGGTCAGACATTCCGTTCAGTGAAGAAAATGATGCTGATGAAGTAACACCGATAGATCCGATCATCAAACAGAACAGCGGTGCACAGTCGAAACGATTGTGCACCGCTTCTGTTTTTAAACACACCGGTTCAGGACTGCACTGGATTATCACGGAAAGGTTTCCGGCAGAACCATTTAAAACAACAAAGGCCCCATCCTTTGGATGAGGCCCTTGCGGTGTTGCTGATACCTTTTGACGACTATCGTTGCAGCAGTTCTGAAAGATCCTTTTGATCGATCTTCAGTCCGCCTGCCGCTTTCATCACGGCTTCCTCTTCCGATGCTCCGACTCCTTTGGATGTGAATTTCGCCGTCCCTAACACAGCATTCGCTGAATTATCCTTCAGACTCGCCGTTGCTTCGAGTGTTACGCTGTAGAGTGTTCCTCCCATGCCTTCTATCTTTCCGGGAACTCCGCTGCTCAATTCGATGGTGACCGCGTTCTTCGCCATGGTCACCACTTTATATCCGATCTGTGAGACCGCAGCGGAGAATTTCCCCGACACGACCTCGGCAAGTTTCTTATTCTTCTCATTCACGGAGATGGAGAATGCTTTATCCGATGCCTGAGCGGACCAGGAGAAGGTCACTGCGGATGACGCAAGATTCTGTTCGAATTCCCTGCCGATCCCCGCAAGTGCAATTACCGCTTTGATGCCGTTGCCGCTCCTCACGATAGTGGAGAATGATACTAGTCCTTTATCGTCCGTCGTCCCTTCGCCGAGCTGATTCTTTTCATCGATCATGAATTTCACATTCACTCCGGAACACGGAACTCCGTTCACTGATACCGAAACGACGAACGGCTGGGCGAATTTCTCGCCGATCTTCCCTTTTTGATCATCGCCGCTCTTTTTCTCAACTTTTACACGTGTGAGCATCTCGCGGATGTCGGTCTGCAGTGCCGCAGGATTGAACACGGACGGGAATGCGAACGGTGCACGCGCGGCCGCGTTGTGCATCACTTGTTTTGCCAGGAGCGGTGCGATCACCTGTTTGATCTGATTGATGCTTTGGATCGCTTCGTTGAGCCGTCCTTTTCCGGCGAAATCCTTTCCGGTCATCCTCAGATCGGCTGCCTGCTTCCACCCGCTTTCCAATTCGGACCGGAGTGAGCTACAGTATTTGTCGCGGTTCAGCACGAGCAATGCATAGGTCGTCATCGTCTGCTCATCAGTCGCGGTCTCGGCGACCTCCGCTCCGGTGATCTCGTCATTCACCATCGTCCGTGACTGCCGTTTGAAATCGGAATAGATCTGCTCGTCGTCATTCACCGAAAAATTCTGCGTAACGCTCTTCATTTCGGACTGGACCTGCACCCGAAGCTGTGATGCGATATCGGAGAGAGCGGATTTCTTTGCTGCTTCGGTTCCCGTAGCTCCATTAGGTGCAGTCCCTACGCCGATGATGTATGCCGAACCGGGATATTTTGGATGCTGGTGGGAGGAATACCATTCCGGGGCTTGTGCAAGAAGGAATGATGAGATGAACAGCGGTGCAAATAGATGAACGAATTTTTTCATAGGCTGTTTATAAAATGATATTTACTCTTTTCCATTTCAGTGAAGTATGGGAATAAACAAAGATTGTTGTATTCTCTCTGTTCTCCCTTTCCGCCGGCGCGAAGCGATCCTTCGGACAGGCGGGAGCGGCTATTTATTCAACGCCGACAACGATCATTTTTCGGTTCAGTGTGATCTGTTTCAGTTTTCCCTGAGTAAAATTATTCCCGAACTCGCGGCGTAATTCACGATACAATGCCGACGGGGACTGCAGGTCTTTGTCCTGGATCCACACAAGATAATCAATGGTCCTTTCCGCGACGATATTTTCTTTGGTCCTGCCGGCGATCTTTTTCAGCGTCTTGGAAGCGGCATCGGCGATATCCAATCGGGTGTCCTCATCAAAATTCCCGACAAGATTGAAGATGATCTTATACTGAGCGCCGTTCTTCAGATCGTCCTGCCAGTATGAATTGATACGCGAGATGACATTGTTCAGCGCGTTGGTCACAGCAGCTTCGACCAGAGCGGTTGCGGGTGCGGCCGATTCTTCGCTGTATCCTGTTTCTGTCCCGAGCAGCCGTGCCGTGGTCGTTTCATACGCACGTACCGAGACGGATGCTTTGCGCACATCGGACGAACCGACCTTGCGCGTATCAACGGTGATGGTGTATGAGACATAGATATCACTGCCGACGGAAAGAGCGATCATATAGGAAAGATCCTCTTCGTGACCTTTCAAGCTCAATTGCGCTTTCTGCTGTTCATACAGCTGCTGGGCCTGTTCCGGTGCGACAACATTGTATTTCTTCTGTGTGAGATACGATTCGATCACCGAGGCACCCTGCTTCAGAACGCTGTTGGAACGGAGTTCGGCGAGCGGATTCTGTCCCGGCTTCACATCCGGCAGCGCCATGAGCGTCGGCATGCCGAGTTCTTCCGTGACATCTTCCAGTTTCTCGAGCACACGCTGGTCCGTCAGATAATTCTGAATTGCGGCCCGATTCACTCTGAACTGTTTCTCAATGCGGATCTTCTCACCGCCGGCCACTTTCACCCGGCTGTCGAAACCGTTCGCTTCCCATGCGATGTATTTCTGGATGTTTTCCGCCGAAAAGAATCCCTGTTCGAGCGGACCGAATTTGCGTTTCTCATCTTCGCTTCGGACGAGTCCGTCCAGACCGGCACCGCCGTAGATCACAAAATAGACCGCTGCTTTACGGGCATCGATCTCAGCAAGTTTTACCGATTCCTCCTCTTTGAGTCCGAACATGCCGGATTTGCCGCCGGTCCCTTTCGCTTTGATCAACACTTCGCCGGATGTGACCGCTTCGATGAATGTGGCCTGACGCGATTCGGGAAGATTGCCCTGGGAATAAACAAACGAAACAATGAAGCAACATAGAAATATTCTTGTTCTCATAGTGGGTATAGAATTTGAAAATAATTGAAAGAATGTCATTGCGAGGAGTCACGCAGCGCGTGGCGACGAAGCAATCTTGCACGAATAACTTCAGGCAAGACTGTTGAACAAGTCACTCCACAATGGGTTCATTGATTCTATTAATGCGATTTTCTTTTTCCGAGAGCCGGCTTTTAATTGTTTCTCCCGTGCTATAGCGTCTCGAATGTCTCTATAGTATTCAAAATATACTAATTTGGTAAGATTATATCGCTGAGAAAATCCTGGAATTTTCTTCTCTTTGTGCTCGGTCACTCTTTTGATGAGACTATGAGTAACACCCGTGTATAACACCGTATTATTGAAGTTCGTCAGGATATAAATTGCTGGGATATTTCGATCATCCATACAATTGTTTATTGAAAGATTGCTTCGTCCCGACTAATGATACACCATGGTCGGGACTCGCAATGACAATTTAATTGATAATGACCCGTATATCTTTAATTGAGCGACGGCAG
>JBMOHT010000013.1:0-42338 GCA_049317705.1 Bacteroidota bacterium
CACGTGTCATTCTGTAGAACAGACTCGGATACATCCACTCGCCGTACGTATGCACCGTCTTCAGTCCGAGTTTTTCCATTTCATTCTTCAGCTCGGGAACAGAGAACGAGCGTTCCCAGCCGGCGAACCATTTATTGATGGCGATAAGGAAGGTCTTGATGACAGTGTAGATGTGGTACCGCTGCGGAACGTCAACGCAGAGAAGTCCGCCGGTCTTCAGCACGCGGATGTTCTCTTTCAGGAGTGCTGTCGCTTTTTCTGTCCGGAAATGTTCGAGGAGTCCCTGATGGAAGATGATATCGAATGAACCGTCCTTGAACGGAAGCATGAACGTATCGCCGCCGATGATCCGCACATCCATTCTCTCATCATCCGCGATCTTCTTCATGATCTTCAGCGAGTTCATGGAATAATCGAGCTGATACACGATCGCTCCGCGCTCAACGAGCGGGAAGCTGTCGCGTCCCGTGCCGGCGCCGATCTCAAGGATGCGTTTCCCTTTTACGTCGGTCACTTTCACAAGATTGCGTACGACGCGGTCGGAGTTCGAATAGACCTCCTTCACTTCCTGTTTCTTTTCCCAAAAATTATCCCAGTGTTCTAACCGTGCTTCTTTCATATTCGCCAGCCTTACGAGTTGTGGTCTCAAAAAATAAAATTGTCACACTGAGCGGAGTCGAAGTGTGACAATTTATAAAGAATCATGCCTCGGCTCCGCTCGGCATGACATTATTTCATCATTTTGAAGATACACTCTAAAGTAAAAAAGGATGAAGGAGACCCTTCATCCTTTTTTTAATTGTTCATGTTCGTTTCACCGTCACGACCGTTATTTCTTCGCGAGAGTGTCCTTCTGCGGGATGCCTTTCGCCGCTTTTTGTACCTGCACCTGTGCCCGCTGTGCTTTCACCCAATCCGGCAGTCCGGCAACATTGCCGTATGCCGTGCTGATGCGGTCGAGGATCTCGAGTGCTTTGTCAAACTCACCGCGCGACTGATACAGCGAGAAGAGCATGTAGTACGGATGGTACTGGTTGGTGAACGGTTCCAATACCGGTTTCGCAACGATGGTCAGAAGCTGTTGTTCGAGATTGGCCGTCAACGCTTCGTACCGGTCCTTCGCACCGGCAAACTGATAGAAGTTTGCCACATCGTATTCCACGCGGTAATCCATCGGCAGCACTGTGGACGGAAGCTTGGAGCGCATGGAATCAAGTGCTTCCACCGCTTTTGCATTGTCGTGCGCCGTGTTCATATAGTATAATGCAAGACGCATGAATGCATTCCGGTAGTTCATTGCAAGACGGACGACATTCTCGTCATAATGAACGGTCGTATCGCGGAGACCGCGGAAACGGTACCCGCGCTGGAAGTTCAGATTCGGTTCCGCCGGTTCGTTCATCAGATTGGCGGAAAGGATCTTCGGATCCATCACGCCGTCATCACTCGGTGCCGCATACGGGATGAGCTTCATCGCCAGACCGTCCATACGGAAATAACGGTCAAGACCGATCTTCGAATCCGGCGTAGAGGTGACCGCCATGTAGATCGGACGCACCCAGTTGTTCGTGCGGATGATATCGTACGCCATGATGTCCTGCGCACGGATCGCTTTGATCACCTGTCCGCCCTGCTGCGGGAACGAGATCGTGTTCGGAAGGATGAAGCGGATCTCGCCGTCCTTCGATGCATCATCTTTCAGCTGCGGCTGTGCAGGACGATCGGAGAATTGCGCATACTCCTGCATGATCTTCGCGGGAACGGGGATCGTCATCTCTCTCGGCTCCCACTGCATCGGTCCGATCTGCTCGATCTCAGCATCGCTCAGACTGATCGGAACTTTCTTTGCGCCGTGCGGCTCTTGATTCTTCAGCTGACTGATATACCAGGATGTATTGACCAGACTCAGATTGACGATACGGATATCGCGGCGTACACCCTCCACATCCTGCAGATACCAGAGCGGGAATGTATCATTGTCGCCGTTCGTGAAAAGGATCGCATCAGGTTCGCAGGACTGCAGCAGATTGTAGGAATAATCCCACGCCACATAGTCACCGGAACGGTCCGCTTCTTTGAAGTTCGTCATCAGCATGTTCACCGGAACGAACAGCACGATGAGTGCGACCGCGCCGTATGAAGCATATTTTTGGAATTGGATATTCTTGACGGCATCGCGAATGGTATCCATGATCCCGATCGCACCGATTCCGATCCACATCGAGAAGACGAAGAACGCGCCGACATAGAAATAGTCACGTTCTCTCGGCTGAGGATTCTGCATGTTGAAATAGACCGCCATGATGAATCCCATCAGGATGAAGAAGTTGAAGAACACCCACCACATCACCCGATCCTTCTTCCAATGGTAATAGATACCGAACAGACCGATGATGAGCGGAATTCCCCACAATTGGTTCCACTTCACGCCTGCGCCTTGGAAATCCCCTTCCCGGCCGGCATACTGCCAAAGGAAATACCGCATGAACATCTCATCCATCTGATAGCGAAGGAAATAATCCCCGTCGCTGGTATAATTCGTATAGATCCCCTGATGCTGCGGCTCCTGACTCCAGCGCCGTTTCAACATTGGGGAATCACCGTACTGTTCACGGTTAAGATACGAGACAAGTTTTTTCAGCGTGCTCGGATCGTTCTCATTCATCGGCGTATCCGCATTCGCACGGATGATCACCATCGTGTAGGTGGAATATCCGAGAACGATCAGAAGGAACGACAGCGATGCAATATTCAGCATCTCGTTCTTTTTCCGGATGGAGACCCATACGCCGTAGATCGCTGCCGCAATGGCTGCGAACGGAATGAGCGTCCAAATGATGCTCTTTGATTCTTTCCCCCCGCCGATCGCATATTCACCGTCCAGCAGATTCGGCAGCATCTTCACGATACCGGGATAGACGACCGCAAAGATACCGACCGCAACGATACCGAAGATGATGTAATTACGGAATGAAAATTCGTAGCGTTTGAAGAAGACGATGATCAGGAACGGGAAGATCACCAGCAGCGCCAGCAAATGCACGCCGAGTGACAATCCGATCAGATACGCGATAAGGAAGATATACTTTTGATGACTCGGTGAATCCGCCCGCTCATTCCACCGGAGCGAAAGCCAGGTGACAAGGCTGACAAAGAGCATACTGATGCCGTACACTTCGGCTTCCACTGCATTGAACCAGAACGTGATACTGTACGACAGTGATAATGCACCGACTGCTGCCGCTGAATACAGAGAGACCTTGTTCCACAGGTCATCCGTTCTCGGTCTCCAGAGAATGATCAATTTCACAAGCGACAGATAGAGAAACATCGCGGTAAGTGCGCTCGAAAAAGCAGAGAGGAAATGGATCCGAACGGCAGGATCCTTATAGATCGGCACCATACCGAATATCTTACCGATCAAAAGGAAGAACGGTGAACCCGGCGGATGAGGCACTTGAAGCAGATATGTGGCCGAGATGAATTCGCCTACGTCCCAGAAAACGACCGTATCAGAAAGTGTTAAAATATATGTGACCAGCGTTGCAAGAAAAACGAATCCGGCAACGATCTTATTCAGTTTGAAATGCTCCATTGCTACCTCGTAAGTGGGAAAACTAACACCAATAGTGGATAAATATACCTTGAAAGTGCCGATTTTCAAAAGAAAAACTGATTGCTTTCCGTTGAACCTCTCTCTATAATTACTGAACTACAGAACGTTTAGACGAAGGTCATATGGAAAAGTATCCCGCGTTTTTTACGATTTTCCTCTTTGCCGCATTGTTGCATGCGCAAAGCACCCCGGGCGACACAACCAAGATCCGTGTGGAACTGAAGGACGGCTCGACGCTCATCGGCACGATCGCCGAAGAGGATTCGCTGGCAGTCCGTTTCATCACCAGCGGCGGTGTAACAATGACCATCCCTCATCAATTGATCCGTTTCAAGTATCCGTACTCTCCTTCAGCATCATCGCCGGCATCGGTTACGGCGCCGACTGTTGACACACTGAAAAAAGCAAAATACTCGGTCGACCCTAACCGCACCCGCCTCTTCCTGATGCCGACTGCTCGACCGATCGGTGCCGGACAGGGCTATTTTTCGGCCTATGAACTTTTCTTCCCGACCATTGCAATGGGGATCGGCGGGAATATCTCCGTCGCCGGCGGAATGTCCCTCATTCCCGGTGCGAACTCTCAATTGCTGTATCTGGCTCCGAAGGTCTCCATCGTGAATACGCCGACCGTCTCACTGGCTGTGGGAGGATTATATTTTGGGACGGGTGATAAGGATGATGGGACGTCCCTGCTCTACGCTGCAGGAACATTCGGAAACGAACGGGGTTCCGTCACATTCAGCGCACGGATCCCGACAGCGCAGGACCAGAGTTCTTTGGTCGTGATCGGCGGCGAACTGCAAACTTCGGAATCATTCAAGCTGATCACGGAGAACTGGATATTCGATGACAATATCATCTACGGTTTCGGATTCCGGTTCTTCAGCGAGAAACTTGCAGCGGACCTCGGATTCTTCCGCTCCAGCAAGCAAACAAGCGGCGATGGATTCCCGTTCTTTCCCTGGCTCGGATTCGCCTACAATTTCGGGAACACCGGCCAACCGCAAGAGGAATACCGGGACCATCACGACTTTCATCACGTCTCTCTCCGCGGAAAGATCTCCTATAATTTCTTCACCATCGGGAGCGATGACGGGATCAGACAGGGACTGAAGGATCAAGGATACTACATCGATGAAAATTCCGGCGGACTCTTCTCCTCCGGGAGCGGGAACAATAGTTCCGGCAGCGGAGTCTTGCTTCAGGTGGAACATCCCGTACGCGAGAACATCTTTGCCGGCATCACCTACTCCTCACTCGGCGACCTGATCGGAACGAAACCGGCGTTCAACGCATCGTTGTACAGCTACCTGAATTCGTACTACACGAATATCTATCTCACTTTCAGCAAATCCATCTCGACCTATGCCGCGCACATCGCATACTCCTCCGTGAACAGCACTGCTG
The DNA here is from genome assembly GCA_049317705.1 of Bacteroidota bacterium. Lineage (GTDB taxonomy): Bacteria > Bacteroidota > Ignavibacteria > UBA10030 > UBA8401 > UBA8401. The sequence continues at coordinate 5,027 of JBMOHT010000013.1, forward strand.
ACCGTGATGACCGGTCCTTCACCGCTGGTGCAGGATTCGGCATGAGCACCATCGAGACGGCGTGGGAGTATTCCACCTATTATGGACAGAGCGCTTCGGGAGGGACGTCGGGAACACATAGCGCTTTGACAACGCTCCTCTTCCTTTCCTTCGATCAAAGGATCACGGAAAACATCTCCATCGGCATTGATGGATCCTATTTCCTGATGGCGGACGTTGATATCGGCACGTTCCCGCTCTACTCTACGGTCTACACGGACTACAGTGTGAACCCGACGGTGCAGCGGACGGTGAATATCACCATCAAGAAGATAACGGCGAATTTCAGTTATGGGAAGATAGGTTTGAATCTCGGAGTGAATCTTTAGAAGATCAGCTGTGCTGCGATCTCATCGCAGACGGCATATCCTTTCGAGGTGAGTGACACGGTGTTGGCTGATGTGATGAGCAAACCTTCCCGCTCCATCTGAGCGATCTCGTTCGTCCTGACGGAAAGAACATCTTCGCCGTACAGCGGATACAATTTTTTCAGATCGATCCCCGTACTTCGCAGTCCTAAAAAGATCTCCTCGGTAAAGAATTTTTTTCGATCGATGAACTCATTCCCGGATTCCGGGAATTCATTTCGCTCCAGCGCATCGCAATAACTCTGGATGCTCCGCACATTCCACCACCGCTTGCCGCTCGTCGATGAATCCTTGCAGAACGAATGCGCCGACGGACCGAAGCCGATGTAATCCTCATGATTCCAATAATTGAAATTGTGGCGGGAATGGAATCCGGGCTGCGCAAAATTCGATACTTCATATTGTGCGTAACCGTTCGACGTTAGTGTTTCAATGGTTATCTCATATAGTTCCGCATCCTCCTCATCCGGGAGCGGTGCAACGAGTTTGTTCTTCACCATTGTTGCTAGCGGGGTCTGCTCTTCAACGATCAGCGCGTAGGCGGAGATATGTTTCGGTTTGAGTGCAATAGCACGGCGGAGATTCTCCTTCCACCGCTCCGGGGACTGATTAGGAAGCGCAAAGATCAGATCGCAGCTGACATTGTCGAATCCCGCCCGATACGCACTCTCTACCGCACGCTCCGCTTCTTCCGCGGAATGGATGCGTGTGAGGAATTTCAGATCGTCGTCGTGAAATGACTGGATACCGAAGCTGATCCGGTTGAATCCGACGGCACGGAAATCGGAGAGTTTGTTCAACTCAACGGTGCCGGGATTCGATTCGCAGGTGATCTCGGCATTCGGATCGATACGGAAGTATTTGTGGAGCAGGGAGAAGATCCGTTCGAACTGTTGTTTGGTGAGCAGCGATGGTGTTCCGCCGCCGAAGAAGATCGTCTCGATGGTCTGCGTATGATCGAAGCGTTCCGCACGCATGCGGATCTCGGTCTCCAATGACTTCAAGAACCGTTCCTTCGAATCCATATTCTCAATGGAGTAGAAATCACAATAGATGCACTTGTGTTCGCAGAACGGGATATGGAGGTAGAGACTGGGCACGGTTGATTGTTTTTGAAAGAACTATGAATGATGCTGGATGCTGGATACTAGTTTTTGGATTCTGGTAGCAATTTTGAATTTGGAGTTTGTGATTTGGAATTTGGTATTTGGAATTTTTTAACGACAAGATTTTTTACTTCACGATCGTTCCTATTCTGCTCCACTGAACTCCCTGTTCGTTCTTCGAGAAATAGACCATCATTGCTTTTCCGACGATATTCTCTTCAGGGACGAATCCCCACACGCGGCTGTCTGCACTGTTGTTGATGTTGTCGCCGAATGCAAAATAGTAATTCCGTTTCACTGTGTATGAATCGGTCTGCTGACCGTCGATCACGACGCTTCCGTTAAGGAACTCTGCTGTACTTCCTTCCCGCCGGATGAAGATCTTCCATTGGTTGAACGTTCGTTCGTTCATCACGATCTTCATTCCCTGATACGGGACAGTCACCGGAGAGAAATCCTCTTTCGCCCGTTCGAAGAAATCCGCACGGAGTCCGTTCACGCGCACATTCCCTTCCGTCACATCCACCGTATCGCCTGGCAGCCCCACGCAGCGCTTTACCAGGAATAGATTCCGCACCATGATGACCTCATTCGGCTCACCGGGAAATTCGAAGACGATCACATCGCCGCGATGAATGCTGCGCAGTGCCGGGAATCTGAAATGCGGAATGGGGATATACAGGAATTTTTCGGGAGTGCGTGCGCCGAAGATGAATTTGTTCACGAGAACATAATCGCCGATATGCAGTGTCGACTCCATCGAGGCCGTGGGGATCTTGTACGCATCGATGATGCAGGATTTCAGTCCGGCGGCGAAAAGCAGTGCGGCACAGAGAATGATCGCACCGTCGAGTACCGTCCGCCGCACTGTGCGCATCGCGAAATGCCTTAGCTGATGACGGTACCGATCCTGCCAAAGCGGATCGTTTCCGGATTGAAGAGGGTGATGAGCAGTTTTGCTACGATATCAAGAAGGATGTTGCGTCCCGAGAATGTCGTGTAGATCCATTCCATCCGCATCGTTTCCCCTTTCATCGCCAGCTCGGCGCGGTAATCATCCGTCAGCATTACAGAGAAATAGACGAACATCGGCGTGCCGACGATATTCTCGCGGGGGATGAATCCCCAGAAACGGCTGTCCAGGGAATTGTCGCGGTGGTCTCCCATGCCGAAGACATAATCCTTTTCCACAACATAAGTATTGGTCTCTTTTCCGTCGATGGTGATCTTACCGGTGCTCAATAATTCAGGTTTGTGGCCGTCCCGCTGGATGAAGATCTCCCAGCGCTGATAGTTCTCCGGAGTGACCGTGATGTTCATTCCCTTTTTTGGAATGACGATCGGGCCGTAATTATCCTCATTGTACATCGCTGTCGGCGGGAATGAGCGGTCATCCTGGAATGACGGCGGCATGATCCGCAGATGGTCGAATTTCATATTCTTCGGGATCGGTGCAGGCTGTCCGTTGATATACACAACGCGGTTTCGCAATTCCAGCGTATCGCCGCCAACGGCCATACACCGCTTCAGATAGAAGGTGAATGCTTCGGGTTTTACTTCATCGCGCATACCGGGAAATTCGAACACGATCACGTCGCCGCGTTTCACATCGCGGAATCCGGGAAGCGTCGTCCACGGAAGACGGATATCGGTGAACATGATGTTGCGGGGCGTGGAGGGACCGAAGATGAACTTGTTCACCATCAGGAAATCTCCGGTGAGCACTTCGTTCTCCATGGAACCGGTCGGGACGAGGAAAGAGGCAATGATGAAATTATTCAGCAGAATGAATCCGCCGAAGACGATGACAAATTCCTTCACCTGTGCGATGAGATTCTCTTTCCAGGTGAGCGGTTTCTTTACGTCGTCTTTCTTGATCTCTTTTTCTTCTTTTGCCATCGATCGTTCCGGTCAATAAAATTAAATTCGTAGTATGTTACAATGCTAGAATCTTTCTCAAAATAAAAATTGCCATTTCCCCTAGGGGGCCACTTTGTGGCGAACGAGCTGGTATTTTTTTCGCATAGCGGGATTCGAAATGACACTTTTGATTGCTTTTAAGAATTGTTCTAATCATCCCCCATCTTCAGCACAGCAAGGAACGCTTCCTGCGGCAGCTCAACGCGTCCGACCTGCTTCATCCGTTTCTTTCCTTCTTTTTGTTTCTCAAGAAGTTTGCGTTTACGCGAGATGTCGCCGCCGTAACATTTTGCAAGCACATTCTTCCGCATGGCGGAGATGGATGTACGGGCAATGATCTTACTGCCGATGGCCGCCTGAATGGCCACATCGAACATTTGACGTGGGATAAGCTCCTTTAGTTTCACACAGAGTTTCTTCCCCATTTCGAACGATTTTTCGTTGTGGACAATGGTCGAAAGCGCGTCCACCTGTTCGCCGTTCAGCAGAATATCCAGTTTCACCAGATCAGATTCACGGTAATCCAGATATTCATAATCGAGCGATGCATAACCGCGTGTCAGCGATTTCAGCTTGTCATAAAAATCGAAGATGATCTCGGAGAGAGGAAATTCATACGTGATGTCCGCACGCGTCGGATCGAGATAGGATGTATCCTTCCAGATACCGCGCCGGTCCGTCGCCAGTTTCATGATGTTGCCGATATATTCCGTCGGGGTGATGATCTGCGCTTTGATGTACGGTTCCTCCACATGATCGATCTTTGTGGGATCGGGCATGTCGGCAGGATTATCGACGGTGATGAGTTCTCCGCTTGTCAGGATCACGCGGAACTCCACGTTCGGCACGGTGGTAATGAGTGACTGATTGAACTCGCGTTCAAGGCGTTCCTGAATGATCTCCATGTGCAGCAGACCGAGGAAACCGCAGCGAAAACCGAATCCCAGCGCGCCAGATGATTCGGGAACATAGATCAATGACGAATCATTGAGCGCAAGTTTTTCGAGTGAATCACGGAGCTCGGCGAATTCGTCGCTGTTCGTCGGATACAATCCGCTGAACACCATCGGCTTCACTTCTTTGTATCCTGCGAGCGCTTCGGTGGCACCGTGATAAAATGAAGTGATCGTGTCCCCCACTTTCGTGTCGCGAACATTCTTGAGTCCGGCGATGACGTAACCGACATTCCCCGCTTCAAGTTCTTTCGTTCTGCTCTTGTTCATATACAGAACGCCGCACTCTTCCACTTCAGCATTGTTGCCGTTGTTGATGAATTTAATTTTATCTTTTTCTTTCAGGATGCCGTCCACCACACGCACATATGCCACCGCGCCGCGGTACGCATCGAATTTGGAATCGAAGATGAGAGCACGCAGCGGTTTTTCCGGATCGCCTTTCGGCGGCGGGACCCTGTTCACAACTGCTTCAAGGATATCCTCGATACCGATGCCGGCCTTCGCACTTGCTCGGATGATCTCTTCGTCCTTACAACCGATCAAGTGGATCACTTCGTCGCGGACCGTCTCCATCATTGTTGCTGCAGATGGGAGATCGATCTTGTTCATCACCGGAATGATCTCGAGTCCTGAATCGATCGCCAGATACAGATTGCTGATGGTCTGTGCTTCTACTCCTTGAGACGCATCCACAACCAGAATTGCTCCTTCACAGGCGGCCAGCGAACGGGAAACTTCGTAGGTAAAGTCGACGTGACCGGGAGTGTCGATAAGATTGAGGGTATAGAGTTCGCCGTTCTTCGCCTTGTATTCCATCTGAATGGCGTGCAGCTTGATTGTGATGCCGCGTTCCTGTTCCAGGTCCATATCATCCAGCACCTGATTTGTGGTCAGATCGCGCTTCGTGATACGTCCTGTGAACTCCAGCAACCGGTCCGCCAATGTGGACTTACCGTGATCAATATGGGCGATAATGCAGAAATTTCGAATGTTTTTCATTTTTTTGGGAAGATCAGCAGGAAGTTGTGGAGTATTGAAGTAGTGAAGTCGTGGAGGTATGGAAGCCGCGGGAAAAATAATCCACTACTCCAATACTCAACGACTGATATACTCAACAACCTCATCAAACAAAAATCCCCGCCGAAATACTCACAGGCAGGGTTTCTGTATTAAAATACGAAGAATAGCGAGGAAGTGCAAGAAATCAGTTATTGAGCGAAAATAGGACAGATATTCAGTTTTTCTAAAACTATAAAGTCCGTATCATCGAATACTCCGGTCCGGATTTTACGAAACCAAGTTTTCGTTATTGTAGTCAAACAACATAAAAACTCTATGAAAAATTTTCTCTTCTCTTTCTTCTGTATCGTCGTTCTGTCGACAAGCATTCTTTTTTCTGCCAAGGAAACAACCCGAAGTTCGAACGGCTCTCCCACCGCCGGATACTGGCAGCAGCGGACCGATTATTCGGTGAAGGCTTCACTCAATGCCGAAAAAAGAATCCTTACGGGAACGGAGACGATCACCTACTATAATAACTCTCCTGACACACTCAGGACGATCGTCTGGCATCTCTATCAGAATATCTTCCGAAAGGATTCTTCGCCGAGAAAGAACGACGAACAATCCAGCCGGGCGTACGGCGACACCAAAGGGATCACTGTCGAAGCTGTATCGGTGAACGGTACTTCCGTTACTCCAAATGTCGATGAAACAGTGATGGAAACTCCACTCACGACTCCGTTGCTACCGAAGACAACGGCAGCGATCACTGTCTCATGGAATTACGAGATCACAAAAGGGGCGGACCTCCGCACCGGCAGTATCGGCAAAGACTTTGGTCTGTGTCAATGGTATCCCCAGATCGCTGTCTATGACGACGTCCGCGGATGGGACCGCACACAGTATCTCGGCATCTCGGAATTTTATACAGAATACGGAAATTGGAATGTCGAACTGACCGTTCCCAAGAATTTTGTCCTCGCTTCCACCGGAACACTTTTGAATCCTGCCGAAGTCTTGTCGCCTGCTCAATTGTACAGATTCAACTCCGTCACAAAGGATTCCACCACGCGCATCATTCTTCCCGAAGAGATCGATTCGACCTCAAAAAGCATCAGCAGCGACTCGGCCGTGTGGAAATTTTCCGCTGAGAATGTCCGCGATTTTGCTTGGGCGGCGTCACCGAATTTTGTGTGGGACGGCACGATGACGAAGGACGGGGTCCGCATCAATGCATTGTATCATCCGGATGAATACAAAGCATCATTCCCGCTGCTGATCAGCGATGCAACGGCGTGGAATGAAGGAGCGCAGATGGCGAAGCAGGCGATCGAACATTTTTCTGCGAATTTCGGGAAATATGTCTATCCGCAGGCGACCGTTGTATCCGGTCCTGTCAGCGGAATGGAATATCCAATGATGATCTTCGCCGAAGCGGGGGACGGCATTTCGAATCTTCTCTATTATGTGATCGCGCACGAACTCGGTCATGAATGGTATCCCATGATGATCGGGAATAACGAGACGAATTATCCATTCATGGATGAAGGATTCAACACCTACATCACCGCCACGGCAGCAGAGGCGGGATACGGGAACAACGGATTGCTGAACAAAGATTTCCTGAAAAAATATTCCTGGATGCATCTTCCCGAATCGAATGTGCGGCTCTTCGAGCAGCGCAATTACCTGATGAACGCCCGCGCAAATGATGAATCAGCGATCATGACTCATCCGTATTCCGTCTACGCTCCCCAGTACGGTGTGATGGCGTATCAGAAACCGGCATCCGCCCTGGTGATGCTCGAGGATATGATCGGCGCAGACGCATTCCGAAAAGGGATGAATGAGTATTACACCCGCTGGCTCTTTAAACATCCGTATCCTGCCGATTTCTTCAACATCATGGAAGAAGCAGCCGGACGAGATCTGGACTGGTTCTGGAACCAGTGGTTCGATCAGACATGGAAACTCGATATTGCTGTGGAATGTGTGAAGAATGAAGAGAACAACGGCCGGTGGAAAACGACGATCGTTCTTCAGAATAAAGAGTTTGCGGTGATGCCGGCACTCCTTCGGTTATCGCTGGCGGACGGTTCCACGCGTGATATCCGTTTCAGTGAAAGAAAATGGGACCGGAGCAAAAAGGCGGAGATCGTTGTTGATTCCCTTCCCGCAAAAGTGAAGAATGTCGTCGTCGATCCCGAAATGAAACTGGCCGATGTGGACCGTCTGAATAATTCCTGGTGTATGCCGCCGGTCGTATTCGATTACGGGTTCAACATCCTGAATTCGCTCCTGTTCCCGCTCGATTCATACCGTGTGAATGCCGCGCCTGTTGTCGGATTCAATCTGCGGGACGGCATCCAGCTCGGAACTTCGATCACCGGCAATTATATGGGATCGGACGGCAACACATCACTATATATCAATGAAGGAATCCGAAGCAATGTTCCGGACTACGAGTTTTCCTACTCCACTCCGCTGCGCATGTGGGATCCGAAGCTGACCACCTCCGCACGCGTGTTCCGTCTGGACGGATTCAGCGGCTGGCAGTGGACGATCGACAAAGTGTTCGAGCAGCGGAAGAGTCTCACGCGGAATCTCCGCCGTAACTTCATGCTCAACACCAGCATCCTCTCCATCCGTTTGAATGACGACCGCTATCTCGCGAACAGAACGGATTGGGACAATGCCGGCCGGCTCGATGCAGGATTCATCTCATTGAAATACTTTGAGAATTTCAATTGGGGAAGATTCTTCATGCGTCTCGATGATGAATTCGGGACACCGACATCATTCTACAGCTATTCAAAACTGACGGCGGAAGCGAAGTTCGATCATCCGCTGTTCATGGGGATGAGAGTGAACTGGAGATTGTTCGGCGGAAGTTCGACCGGAACGGTCCCGGTGCAGACGGCACACTCGCTCACCCAGGCAACAGGACTGGAAAAATTCGACAGCTGGTTCTACCGCACACCGGTCGTCGGTTCATCCCTTCGGGATAATTTTGTGAAAGCGGGAGGCGGGAATCTGTTCCTTCAGCATGATACGGTCGCGACGAATGTTGCTGCACTGAATTTCTCTCTGAGCAGCGGTCCGTTCCTCCTCTTTGCGGACGGCGGCACGATGTGGGACACGACGACAACGCGATTCAAAAAATTCTTCTATGATGCCGGCGCGGGGATGTTCCTCAATATGGGCTCGCTCAGTCTTCCGGGATTCAGCACCGGTCCGATGGGAATGGGATTCTATGTTCCGTTCTTCGTGAGTGATCCTTCGCGTCCGAACGACAAACAATTCGCCTATCGGTGGAGGATCGTGTTCGGGGTGCGTTTGTAACCTGCGGTTACAATTGAACACCATATCATTCCAACACGCGAACACGCCAGCCCACGGATTAATCCGTGGGCTGGCGTGTTTATACGGGATCGCGTGTTTCATGGATCGGTTCGTATTCCAACAACAATGATTTATCTCGATGATGAATTTTTTGATTTCGGATATATCTCGCAACAACATCCACCGATGATCCTCCAACCGAAAATGCACCGTAACCGACCTGCCAAGCGAATGTTTCAGGAGAATATTTATTCTCATTGATCCAATGTGTTGATTCACCCTTGATATTTTTAATGACATCCTTCAACGCATAATTCTGATTCAATTGGAACAATAGATGAATGTGATCCGGCATTCCGTTAATGGCACGGACTCTGCAGTGAAAATCATTTTCCAAACGATCACAGATATGTCCGTACAGCGTTAATTCAAACGAAGGATGGATGAGCTCACGCCTATATTTTGTGCTGAAAACGACATGGACCCAGATATAGACAAGTGAATGTGGCATCAAAAATATTACAGCAATCTGTAATTTTTAACAATACAGCACCCTTCCACACCAATAGAATCCAGATATTTCTCCTCCCCCGGAACCTCTATCTATTATTGAGCGTTTTCTTTATTATTCAAGCAATATTCTTACAATATCCCCCGTCCATCATCGTCTGATAATGTGAACACAACTGATAACAATTCGGAAGCTTCAGTGGTCAATGCGATCGCATTAGAGAAACAGCCTCACATGCATCAGGCGGCGGAACAGACGTTCCGTACGGAACGGAAGCGGCTGTTCGATTTCATCCGCCGGCGGGTGCGGACGAACGAGGACGCCGAGGACATCATGGAGGATGTCTTCTTTCAGCTTCTCTCCAGCGCCAGCGTCACCGAACCGATCGAGAAAATGACTTCGTGGCTCTTCACCGTTGCTCGGAATAAAGTGATCGATTGGTACCGGAAGAAACGTCCCGAATCGCTCCCGCGCGACCTGGATGATCCTTCACTGCCGCTGAACCTGGAAGACATCCTCTACGATCCCACGCAGAATCCCGATCAGGTCTACGCCCGTTCTCTCGTCTGGACGGAATTGGCGGAGGCGCTGGACGAACTGCCGGAAGAACAGAAGCAGGTGTTTGTGATGCACGAATTGGAAGGAAAGAGCTTCAAAGAGATCGCCGAGATCACCGGCGAACCGCAGAATACGCTGCTCTCGAGAAAACGGTATGCTGTGCTCTACCTGCGCGAACAGTTGCAGGAGTTGTATGACGAATTTGAATTCAACACATAAATGTAACCGCGGACTTCGGTCCGCGGTATGACGAATACCAAATCATACGGAAACAGAAAATAAGGAGTACAATACAATGAAAACCTGGTGGATCAAAAAAATAGCAGCGTTCATTCTGATGGGTATTGCGGCCCTCACGCTTGTCGGATTCGCAGTAATGTTCTTATGGAATTGGTTGATCCCGGATATCTTCCACGGACCGACCGTCACGTACTGGCAGGCGATGGGACTGCTCCTTCTCTCCCACATCCTCGTCCGCGGATGGCACGGCCACGGCGGCGGATGGAAGAGTCACCGCTGGAAACACCGCATGGAGGAGAAACTTGCATCCATGACCCCCGAAGAACGTGAGAAGTTCAAAGAGGAATGGCGGCGCCGCTGCGGTCATTATCCCGGCGACGAAAAGAAAGAAGCGTAATATTTTTTTAATGGTCATCCTTCGACTCGTCCCGATCTAGAACATCGGGACTCGCTCAGGATGACTTTTTATTTTTTTCCATCAACAACGGAGGAATGATGAACATCGGAATATTCGGCACCGGCGGAGTCGCACGGGCCATCACGGCAAAACTTGTCTCGCTCGGACATACTGTTATGCTCGGCACGAGGAATGTGGAAGAGACAAAAAGCAGGACCCAGGGTGACAACATGGGGAATCCTTCATTCAGCGAATGGCTGCAGAAGAACGGCACGGTGAAAGTGGGAACGTTCGCTGAGGCTGCCGCCTTCGGTGAACTGCTGATGAACGCTACTTCCGGGGGAGGTTCGCTCCCCGCTCTCGCAGCCGCAGGCGAGAACAATCTTCACGGAAAAATTTTGGTCGACATTTCGAACCCTCTTGATTTTTCAAAAGGATTCCCGCCGTCACTCACCGTGTCCAATACAGACTCACTCGGCGAGCAGATCCAACGCGCTCATCCATCGCTGAACGTCGTGAAAGCATTCAACACATTATCGAATCCGCTGATGGTGAATCCTCAATTGGTGAACGGCGGCGATCATACTCTGCCGATCTGCGGAAATGATGCGGATGCAAAACAAAAAGTAACGGCGCTCCTCAACACCTTCGGCTGGAAGAGCGAGAACATCCTCGATCTCGGCGACATCACCAATGCACGCGGGACGGAAGCGTTCCTTCTGCTGTGGGTGCGGATGTTCGGCGTATTCAAAACACCGATGTTCCAATTCAAGATCGTGAAGTGAACTAATCCATGGCAGAACAAAAACAACAACGCAAATCTATGCCTATGAATGCTGCATTCTTTTTATGGATCGGGATCATGGTCTCCGTCCTCAGTCTCGGCTTCTATTATATGGGACAGCGGCTTATTATGCCGTTCAATCTCGAATCGCCGCAGAAACAGATCGCGTGGACCGTCTTGAGTCTGATGTATCTCATACCGTTCAGCTCCTTCTTTATGGTCCGGTTCGCTGAAAAATACAGCGGACTCTATTCATGGATCGGGTACGTCTCTCTCGGATTCCTCTCGTTCGTCTTTGTGATGCTCGTCTTCCGCGATGCGGCGTGGTTCATCACGCTCGGCGGGCAGAAGCTGTTCTCGCTCTTCTCTTCCGCTCCCCAGGCGATCGATGCGACGAAAAGGGAGTTCCTACTTCAGTCGACAAATCTCGGCGTGCTCGGGATCGCGGGAACACTCACCGCGTACGGCGTGTATGAAGCACGGAAGAAACCGGGCATCGTCAATGTCGACATTCCCATCGCAAAACTGCCGAAGGAATTCGACGGGTTCCGTATCGTGCAGATCAGCGATATCCACGCAGGACTCACCATCAAACGCGATTTCATTGAGACTGTCGCGGAAGAGATCAAGAAACTTTCACCGGACATGATTGCATTCACCGGAGATATGGCGGATGGTTCCGTCCCGCATCTGAAGGGTGATCTCGAACCGCTGGAAAAAGTGTACGCCCCTCACGGAAAATTCTTCGTCACCGGAAATCATGAATACTATTCCGGTGCTGAACAGTGGATCGCTCACGCCCGCGACATGGGCTACGATGTGCTGATGAACGAACACCGCACGGTCACAAAGAACGGCGCGTCGTTCATCCTCGGCGGTGTGACCGATTACAGCGGCGGCGGATTCTCACCGCTGCACAAGTCGGACCCGAAAAAGGCTTTTGATGGAGCTCCGAAAGCATCTGCGAAGATCCTTCTTGCTCATCAACCGAGGACCTTATTCCATATCAATGATCTGGATATTGATCTGGTGCTGATGGGGCACACGCATGGAGGACAGTTCTTCCCGTGGAATCTCGTCGCCACGATCGGTCAGCCGTTCATTAAAGGATTGAATATGTATAACGAACGGACCTGGGCGTATGTAAGTAAAGGGACGGGATATTGGGGTCCGCCAATACGTGTGGGCGCACGGTCGGAGATCACGGTGCTGACGTTAAGAACTGCTTAAGTAGCAAACGATGAAGGCAAATGAAACGTGCCACGCACTTTGGAAGTACGTGGCACGTTTTTATTTTAAATGCATTGAAGAATTACCGGTTGGCGAATCCTGTCAGGAAATACATCATCGCCAGAGCGGCGAGTTTTGCGGTCTTTCCATCGACATCATATTTCGGATTGAGTTCCACGATGTCGATCAGTTTCGTCTTTCGGCGTTTACCGGCAAACAATGCAGCGGTCAAGAATTCTTCGGCGGTGAATCCCGTCGGAAGCGGCGCGCTTACTCCCGGAGCATCAGCGCTGTGCACAACATCCAGATCGAAGCTCATATAGAGTGAATCGACCGATGCAGTAGCAAGTTCATATGCAAGGTCGAGCGTTTTCGTGATGCCGTCGGTCCGGACATCTCTCAATGAAAAAACTGTTGCTCCCCGTTCCACCAGTTCCATGTAGTGATCCTCGGCGTTGGCGAAGGACTGGATGCCGACCTCAACAAGGTTCATCGCATTGAGTGCCGACGAGGGATGGTCCAGCATCTGCCGGAATGAAGTGCCGCTGTTCCGTTTGGGGATCGGTTTCCGGTAATCAAGGTGTGTGTCGATGTTGATCACGCCGACATTCTTCTTTCCGGCGGAGAATCCTGCAAAATTGGGATAAGCGATGTCATGTCCGCCGCCGAGGACGATCGGAATAATACCGGCTGTCACCAGGGTCTGCACCGTCTCGGTCAGCCGTCCATGGGTCTCTTCAAGGGTCTTCCCGATCAGGATATTGCCGAAATCGAACACCGGAACGGAAGAAGGTGACTTTTCTTTCCCGATAACGAACGGAGTGCGTTTATAGAACTCGGTCCGTATCGCATCCGGTCCCTCTTTAGCTCCGACGCGGCCGCCGTTCCGTTTCACTCCCTCATCCGTCGGAACGCCGACGATACCGACAGCAACATCATCCGTGAAATTCTTTTCGCCGCGGAGGACGAGATCGCCCATGCGCGGGTCGGACGTATCCTTCCGGGAGAAGAACAACTTCTCATCCGGCGGATCGAGATGTGTAAAGATCGTGCTCATGTGTGGATAAAGTTAGGAAAGTTCGAGCAAGAAGCAAGCGAAGTTTTTTGCATCTTGTCGCTTTTTAACGTAATTTCATTGAAATATTTATACTTTTCCGTCCTTAACGAATCGTTCTTTCATGCCGAAACATGCGCGGTTGATCCTCATAACACTCCTGCTCGTCACCTTTCAAACGACGATCGTCAGTTTCACCTCCATTGCGAACATCATTCCGGATGTGATGCTCATCTGGATCGTCTACATTGCCGTGACGCAGGGACAGATACCGGCGACGGTCTACGGATTTGCCATCGGACTTCTGCTCGATCTGATCAGCGGACAATTCCTCGGACTCTCGGCACTGACGAAAACGATCGCCGGATTCCTTGCGGGATATTTCTTTCACGAGAATAAGATCGAGATCAATCTCGCAAACTATCAGTTCCTTCTGTTCGTGGGAATGGCATCGCTTGCACACAATCTCATATATTTTGTCATCTTCACTCAAGGAAGCGATGTCGGTCTCTTCACGGCCATCTTCCGGTTCGGGATCTTCTCGTCGCTCTATACGACATTCGTTGCAACGATCCCGATGTTCGTCCACGCACGAAGGCCGAATCTGCGATGACGTGTTCCATTGTGTCACATTGAATCCACCAAGTCCATTGAAAATTTCCACGACATGTTCTTACCGCAGCAATTATGATCGATGATTTTGGTTCCGCCGACCGGCGGTTCGTTATCAAAACGGTACTGGCAGCAGGATTCCTTCTGCTGTTCGCACGGCTGTTCCAGCTGCAGTATGTGAATGCGGAGCTGTATGGAAAAGAGGCGGAGGAAAATTCCATCCGTAACGTGCCGAAGGTTGCAATTCGCGGATACATGTACGACCGGAACAATAAACTTCTCGTGGACAACCGTCCGTCGTACACCGTCATGCTCACACCGGTGGACTTCGACAAGAGATTCCTTCCGCTGCTCTCCAAGATCCTCTCCATGTCCGAAGAATCGATCATCGACAAGATCAAGCTCGGCAGGAAATACAACGCATTCATCCCTACCCGCATCAAACGCGACATCACCTTCTCCGAGCTCTCACTGCTGGAAGAACTGAAGGATAAGTTGTACGGCGTGGAGATCCAGATGGAATCCAAACGTTCCTACCCCACCGAAGCACGGGGAAGTCATCTCTTCGGATACGCGAAGGAAATTTCCGATGCTCAGCTGGAGAAACAGAAGAGTGACTACCAGCCGGGCGACATCATCGGCAGCACAGGCATCGAAGCGAAATATGAGCAGATGCTGCGCGGTGAAAAAGGATACGAGTTCATCTCGCAGAACGCGAAAGGACAGATCATCGGTAATTTCGATAACGGAAAGCACGATATCCTTCCGGTGGACGGATTCGATCTTCATCTCGCGATCGACCGCGATGTGCAGGCAATGGCGGAATCCCTGCTTGCGGACAAACGCGGTGCTGTCGTCGCCATCGATCCCCGCAACGGCGGCATCATCGCACTCGTCAGCAAACCCGATTACGATCTTTCGCTGATGAGCGGAACGACCCCTCCCGAGGTCTGGCGCGCACTGAACAATGATGACGGCATTCCGCTCTACAACCGCGCAACACTCACACGCTATCCTCCCGGATCGACATTCAAGATGCTGTTGGCACTCGTCGCATTGAATAAAAAAGTGATCGACGAGAATTGGACCATCACATGCCCGGGCTCATTCCACTACGGTAACAAGGTCTTCAAATGCGAACACGTTCACGGCAAAGTGAATGTGGTCGATGCCATCCACAAATCGTGCAACGTCTTCTTCTATCAGCTGATGCTGAAGGTCGGTATCGATGACTGGAGCGAGATGGGAAAACAGTTCGGCTTCGGCAAACAGACAAAAGTGGATATCACCGAAGAGAATTCAGGATTGATGCCGGACCGGGCGTATTACGACCGTATCCACGGCAAAGGGAAATGGACACAGGGATATCTGATCAGTCTCGGTATCGGCCAGGGCGAGGTCGGCGTCACTCCGCTGCAGATGGCAAATTACGCTTCCATGCTCGCCAATAAGGGAAAATACTATCAGCCGCACGCTGTGAACACCATCGTGAACAGAGAGACGAAGAAGAAAGAGAATGTGAAAGTGGATACGCGTCAGGTGAATCTTTCCGAACAATCGTGGTCGCTGGTGCGCGAAGGGATGCGACGTGCGGTGATGGAACTTGGGGGAACAGGACGTGCGGCAAAAGTGCCGGGAATACAGGTTGCAGGCAAAACGGGAACAGCGCAGAATCCTCACGGAAAATCGCACGCATGGTTCATGGGATTCGCGCCGTATGATGATCCGAAGATCGCCATCTGCGTGATGGTGGAGAATGTGGGATACGGCGGTGCGTTCGCCGCGCCGATCGCGGGAATGTGCATGGAGGAATTCCTGTACGGGGAGATCATCCGTTTCGGAAAACATCCGCTACCGCTTGAACCGAATGAACCGGACGAGGAACCGTCCGCGCTGAATTAATATTGTCTCTCGCAGAGACGAAAAGACGCAAAAAAAATGAACTCATTCTTCAAAGAATATTTCGACCGGACCATCTTCTTCTGCGTGCTCTCGCTGGTGGGCATCGGTCTGCTCTCCATCTACAGCGCCACGTTCGACGCGTATGAAGGACGGGATTTCTACCGCCAGTTGATGTGGGTCGGCGTCGGATTCGTTTCGATGATCACCATGATGCTCCTTCCGCTCCGCTGGCTGCAGCGGAATGCATTGAGGATATTCTTCTCATCACTCAGTCTGCTGGTGCTCGTGTTGCTCGTCGGAAAACGTGTCTACGGATCGCAGAGCTGGCTCGGCTTCGGCGGACTCGGGATCCAGCCGTCCGAATTCGTGAAGATCACCACCATGCTCGCGCTCGCTTCCTTCCTGAGTCAGAGTGATGTGAAAGCGACCGATCTGAAGGACCTAGTAAAAGCAAGTGCCATCCTTGCAACACCGATATTCCTGATCATGCTCCAGCCCGATTTCGGAACGTGTCTCACGTTCATCGCCATGTTCATTCCTGTGCTCTACTGGGCAGGCGCTTCGAAGTTCCTCATCATCATCATCATCGCACCGGCATTCGTTGCGGCTGCTTCGGTCTTCGGTACAACGCCGTTTTTGATCGTGCTCGTGATCCTCGGTATCGGACTCTACATGCTGCGCGAAGAGAACCGGTTCTTTGCGACGCTCGTCTTCGGCGTGAATGTGGTGATCGGTTTCTTCGTGCAGATCGCTTATGATAAACTTCCGCTCTATCAGCAGAAACGTATCGCAACATTCCTCGACCCGAACAACGATCCTCTCGGCGCCGGCTATAACGTGATCCAGGCAAAAGTAGCGATCGGTTCCGGAGGATTGCTGGGGAAGGGATTCATGCGCGGCACACAGACACAGCTCAGCTTCATCCCGAAACAGTGGACCGATTTCATTTTCTGTGTACCGGGTGAGGAGTTCGGCCTTCTCGGAGGAGTAGTGGTGCTCGGTCTCTTCGCGATATTGCTGTTCCACGGCGTGCGTCTCGCATCCATCGCAAAGAACAAATTCGGTTCACTGCTTGCGCTCGGCTTCACCACACTCTTTGCATTCCATGTGTTCGTCAACATCGGCATGTCCGTCGGTTTGATGCCGGTGATCGGTATCCCGCTTCCGTTCCTCAGTTACGGCGGTTCATCACTGGTTTCGTATATGATGATCGCCGGCTTGATGATGAATGTCTATGCCAACCGGAAGGAATATTGATCGTCTGTTCCGCATCACAATCTCCGGTAACCGGACAGATATATAGTTGATGATATGCAGAGGAGTTAGTATTTTCTTGATGTCAGTACTGTTCTTATATCGGGGGAAATAATTCTCATGAAACGGCTTCTACTCTTCTCAATACTCCTTCTTTCTTTCGGCTGCAGTGATGATCAGCTCGTCGCCATCACCGACGGACGGGTCTATTCACAATTGACCGTTCGATACGACGAGAACACCGATAAGACAACGGCAACCGCTGCCTTCTGGAAAGAATCTCAGAGCGGTGCCCGACTCGTGTTCAACGGTAATGCAACGATACTATTCCAGGAGATCGGCATGGATTACCGTACCGATCATACCTACCTCAAAGAGATGCAGGGCGCCCAGACCCCTGCGACATTCAAGATCACCGATGTGAATAAGAAGGTCTTTACCAATACAATAACGCTCAATGCGATCGATTTCCCGTTCGGCATTTCACTCGATACCATCGATACATCTAAACCGCTGACCATAGCGTGGTTCGGCACCGCATTAGAGAATCTTGAGGTCGTTACACTCCGGATCGGTGCAGGCACGGTGCGGGCGGTACAGGATACCTTGGGAAAGACCAGCGTAACTTTCACCACATCGCTGTTCTCGCAGATCTCATCGCTCAAAAAGTCATCCACAACGATCACCTTGGAACGATCGAAATCCCCCGTCTTGACCAACGATCTCGGCGGAGGCGGTACGATCACCTCCCAATTTATCGCCCGGTCAAAGACTGTCTATTTAAAATAAGAATGTCATTGTCCCTTCTGCCGCGCATATGACAGGATGAACAATGACATTCGTTTTGTGATCAGTTCTGTTTTTGTGTTACCACTCCCGCATCTCACCGAGCTTCAGCGCCCAGAGATCATCCTTCGATAATTGTTTCTCCGCAGCAACTTCATACATCCGTTTCGGCGGAAGGTCCATCGGTTCGTCCGTCAGGACGAATGTTCCCCAATGGATGCCGATCATCTTCTTTGCCCGCACATCGATGAAGGTCTGCACCGCTTCGTCCGGATTCATGTGCACGGGACTCATCAGTTTGCGCGGTTCATATGCACCGATCGGGATCAACGCAAGGTCGAACGGTCCGAATGATTTTCCGATATCCTTGAAGTGTGAACAGTATCCGGAGTCACCGCCGAAATAGAACCGCTTCTTCCCGAGCACTGCATAGGAACACCAGAGCGTTTGATTCTTGTCGTTCAGCCACCGTCCCGAGAAATGCTGTGCCGGTGTACAGACGATCTTCAGTCCGTTGAACGTCGCCCCTTCCCACCAGTCGAGCTCTTCGATATTGCGGATCCCCCGTTCTTCAAACCAGTCGCGCACCCGCAGCGGGACAAAGAATTTTACTTTCGGATTCCTGTCCACGATCTCTTCAATGGTAGATTCGTCCAGATGGTCGTAATGGTTATGCGAGATGAGTACAAAATCGATCGGAGGAAGTTTCTCGATGGACAGTCCAGGTTCGGAGATCCGCTCGCTTCCCGTCCATTTGAACGGACCGACACGGCCGGACCAGACGGGATCGGTGATGAACGTGACCCCTTCCATCTGAACGAGCACGGTTGAGTGTCCTATCCATGTTGCGGTGTAGGGACGATTCTCTTTGTAGATAGAGCCGTCATTATATTCACGGGGAATATCGAATTTCACTCCCGAAGAGAACATTTCGGGAAGTTTCTTCAAGACCCACGGTGCGAGTTCGGAAAAGCCGGCTTCAGAGAAATTCGGATCGGTGTTGATGAATCCGTTCTCGCCATGATGCGCCGGCAGTGATGTACGGTCCTGCGCAAACGCAGCAAGCGAGGGGATCATAAGCGGGGAGATCAGTAATTGTTTTAAGAGTGACCTGCGGTCCATGGTCTAAAATAGGAACGATTGCCTGATATATACAATAAATAAGGCTCATATTTTAAACAGAGCCTTATCTTCAACGGAAAATCCTTCTGTTAGTTGCAGGGAAAGCCGAGCCGAAGCGGAAACGTGCCGTTCAACACATTGTCAGAAATAAACGCTCAATCCGAAAACGATATTTCCTGTATGAAGGATAATATCAGAACCGGTGGTCTCGTAGTAGGTCCTGTCTGTGGTCGACCTAATATCCCAATCGGTCATTTTAGATGCGCTGTAATACAGTGACGCAGTGTATTCGGCATGAAGGGATATGTTCCGCGAAGCGAACCATTCCGCGCCGAGCACTGCTGCAACACCGGAGGACCATGACTTGGTAAAACGCTCATCATAGGAATATTGCGAGAAGCCGAATTGCGGTCCGCCTCCGGCAAAGATATAGAGATCGTTTGCCGCCTGCGCATACAGAAGATAGTCCGCATTGATCATAAAATTGATGGATGGCGAGTATGTCCTCGATCCGCTGTGTTGATACACCATCGTATCGCCGGAATATTTTTGTACTGTGCTCTCTTCCCGCTCTGAAGAGGCTCCCATCGTGATGCCGAATCGAAGGGCATCATGGCGAGAGAGGTGGGTCTTGAACGAGATGCTCTTCTCATTGAACCGGCGAAGCACCAAATAATCGATACCGAACTGGATGCTTCGTGAAGAGTCCGTAAGGAATGGGGCGGTCGAAGTATCCTGCGAACGGACCGGAACTGCACAAAGAAACATAACGGTGAAAACGGTAAAGATCGTCCTTAATATCATAGCTTGCTTTCGAAAAAGAATTGGTAATATGACCGGAGATAAAGGTATTGAAGAATTGAATGGTCAGCAATAACGTAATTGCGTACAATGAATCGGGTCCTCTATTTGCTCTCTAAAGGTAATTCCTATTGAATCCGCACTCTTTTTTCTCTATTCTTTTGAAGTTGTGAATCCTTTACTCGACGCGTTGCATCCTATACCATGAAGACATCCCCTGAAACATCGAATGACGCAGCACTCATCGCCCGGGTCAAGAACGGCGATGAACGCGCCTTCACTCTGCTGGTGAAACGGTACGAGCAGACCGTGTGGGGATTCGCATTCAAATTGTGCCGGGACCAGGAGAAGGCGGAAGAATCGTACCAGGATACATTCATCAACGTCTACCGGAAGATCGGACAGTTCGATTCGCGTTCCAAGTTCTCCACATGGCTCTATACGATCGTTGCCAACAACTGCCTGATGAACCGGCGGAAACGAAAACTGGAGAGTCTGCTCGAATCGTTCGACGATGCACCCGATGTGGAGAATGAGAATGTGCAGCGGCAGCTTGCGGCGTGGGATGATTCACCGATCGAAACGATGATGAACAAGGAACTACGCGAGCAGATGGATGCCGCGATCCAGGAGCTGCCGGATGAATACAAGGTGGTATTCGTTCTGCGTGATCTTGAGGAGAAGACCGCTGAAGAAACAGCGAAAATTTTGAAGTTGACCGTCCCCGCCGTGAAATCACGGCTGCGCCGGTCGAGGATATTCCTCCGTCACAAATTGCATGGAACAATGAAAGCATGAAAAAGGCATCTTCACATACCAAGCCGCATGTTCACACGCTCTCCTGCGGGAAGGTGTATGAGCATTTATGCGACAATTTGGATTCGCAGCTGGATTCTGAAGAATGCCGCAGGATCAAAGAACATCTAAAAGATTGCAAGAACTGCTCTGCCCTGCTGGATTCAATGAAAAAGACCGTAACGCTGTATAAATCATATCCCGCCCCAAAACTCCCCGGAAAGTGCCGTCAGGAACTCTTCGCGGTGATCAAACTTTCCGGCAATAAAAAAAGTTAAGTTCGCTGAATCCTTTTACCGCTTCGCGGCATCATATCTGCACAACATCATCACTGAATCACTCAATTCATTTACATAAAAGGAACCGCCATGAAAAACAACATCGGCAATGTCGAACGTCCGCTCCGCATCGCGCTTGGTCTGCTCATTACATCGCTCGCATTCTGGGGACCGGAAACTCCCTGGGCATATGTGGGATTGATCTTCGTTGCGACCGGTTCGGTCCGCTACTGCCCGATCTGGCATGTGCTCGGCGTGAATACGAATAAAAAGATCGAAACGGAAAAAATTAAGTAAATCGTGATCTTGTTCCCAAACGGAGTTTGGGAACAAGATCTAGGTCGGATTGACAATCCGACCCACAATGAGAAAATACTATTCAACATACATCAACAAGGCACGATCATGACAGAAGTATTGACCAAAGAAACATTTATCTCAAAAATATTCGATTACGAAAAGCATCAAGAATGGACATACAGCGGTGAACTTCCGGCGGTGGTAGATTTCTGGGCGCCGTGGTGCGGTCCGTGCAGGTTCCTCAGTCCGGTGATCGACGAGCTTTCCGAAGAGATGAAAGGACGGGTGCAGTTCTACAAGATCAACACCGATGAAGAGCAGGAGCTTGCATCCGTGTTCGGCATCCGGTCCATCCCTTCGCTCCTCTTCATTCCGAAGCACGGAAAGCCGATGATGGCCGCAGGCGCTCTTCCAAAGAACGAACTGGTGAAAGTGATCAACGACAATCTGCTGCAGAAGAAAACCGTGACAGAATGAAGAATATCATTCGTTTATTTCTCCCGGCGATCGCCGCTGTTCTATTGTCGTTAACAGGAACGGTTTGTGCCCAGCAGTCATCACCATCGGTCAGCGTAAAAGAAACATATACTATGTTACAAAAGGATACATCCGTGGTGTTCCTCGATGTGCGAACCCCCGAAGAGCATGCGCAGGCACGCATCGGCGAGACCCCGCTCATCCCGCTGAACGAGCTGGAGAACAGGCTCGGCGAATTGGAACGGTATAAGGACCGAAAGATCGTCGTCTATTGCCGCTCCGGCAACAGAAGCGGAAAAGCGACTTCGATCCTCCGTCAGCACGGATTCAACGCTCTGAATATGCAGGGCGGCATCATTCAATGGAAACAGGAACAATACCCAATCATCAGCGGACAATAACCAATGACCTCAGATCAGATATTCATTTATGGACTCCTCGCTGTAATGGTGATCTTCTACATCCGCAAACAGTTAATGGCGCGGTCACTCAATAATTACGGCGGGACCGAAGCAAAACAAAAAGTTAAATCAGGAAGCATACTGCTCGATGTTCGGACCGCCGGAGAACGCAGTTCGATCTCTATTCCTTCCTCCGTCCACATTCCGCTGCACGAGCTTGGTTCGCGGATGAAGGAATTGGAAAAGTATAAGAGCAAAGAGATCATCTGTTACTGTGCAAGCGGCAGCAGAAGCGTCAGCGCGGGCATCAAACTGAAAAAGGCGGGATTCACTGTCGGCAATCTTAAGGGAGGGATCTCCGCGTGGAATTTCTGAAACAGTTGACTGTATGGCAAAAACGCGGGGCTGCTTCACTCCTCGGCGGTCTGGCGGGATACGCGTATTATTACTATGTTGGATGTGCAAGCGGAACATGCGCCATCACAAGCAATCCTTACATCTCCACTCTCTATGGAATGGCGGTCGGCGCACTGCTGATCGATAAACCGAAAATTAAAAAAGAAGAATCCGCCAATGGAACAGACGACACCGCCACCGGTCAAAAAATTTAAGTCCTTCAACTATTCAACGAATGTAGAATGGAAGTCCGACAGACAGGGAACGCTCCAATCCGCCGGCAAGCCGATGCTCGACATCTCCAGTCCGCCGGAATTCAAAGGGATCCCCGGTGTGTGGACCCCGGAGGATCTCTTCGTTGCTGCGGTGGAGATCTGTCAGATGTCCACATTCCTTTCGTTCGGCATGAGGAAAGAGATACCGCTCAGATCGTACAAAAGTTCAGCGGAAGGATTGCTGGAGATGGTCGATGGAACATACAAATTCACCAAAGTCGTCATCAAACCGATCATTACTGTCGGCTCATCGTGGACGAAAGAGCAAGTGGAAGAACTTGTCCATAAAGCGCATGAGAATTGTCTGATCGGCAATTCGATCACCGCTGAAGTTGTTATTGAACCGAATATCATTATCGAGTTGTAGGACACCTTATAGGTGTCCTACAACTCTAACGTTACGGACGTTCTGATTCCCTCATCCGATGATGCATCAGTGCCGAGATCTGTGTAGCGCGCGTTTTCGCCTCCTCTGCCTTCACTCCGGCAAATAATTCATCCACCGTTTCAACAAAGATCCTCACCCAGCCGTCAAAATGATACTGCATTAATGTATGCTTTTTGTTCAGATGTTCGTGGACCATCATCGGATTTCCCGCATAGGATTGCTCTTCGAGCAGCTGAGTGCACCAGAAGGAATACATCAGCGGCAGATGCTTGTCCCAATCCACATTGGCGACATTAGTGAAGATCGGACCGATGATCGCATCACGCTCCACTTTTTCGTAAAAGGTATTCACGAGCAGAATGATATCTTCACGGTTTTTGATGTCGGTCCTCATAGAGTGCCTGCTTTCTGGTAATGTAGTGACGATGCATCGGTGAACTTTTCTCTCGTAAAAACACTTGCCAAGTCTCAAAGACTTGGCAAGTGTAATCGTCCACCATATGATACATCGCAAAAACTATTTCATTCTTCTGTCTGCTCTCAATGTAGCTAATTTTATTTCTTCGGCGCAAGACTGATCTTCACAACGAACGCGACCAGAGCAACGATTCCGACGGCGAAGACCGTATCCCCGAACACGCGCATCCATCGGAACGTATGCATTACCGGCGTCTGAAGGAATTCAGCACTTCGCGCATACCAGTAACCGTATTCTACCGAAGCCCACGTCTGCATCAGACCGACCGGCAGCAGACTCAGCGTGACCATCGAGAACAATCCGATGTTGATCCCCCAGAATGCGAACGCGATCAGTTTACCGTTCCATTCTTTCGTCGGATCCATTGCCCGCATACTGAACAGCAGAAGACCGATGCCGAGCATTCCATACACACCGAACAGTGCCGCGTGACCGTGCACGGGAGTCGTGTTGAGTCCCTGCATATAATAGAGTGCTATCGGCGGATTGATCATGAACCCGAACAGTCCTGCACCGACCAGATTCCAGAATGCGACGGCAACAAAGAAGTAGATCGGCCACCGGTACGCAGCGATCCAAGGACTGAGCTTTGACAGTTTCAGATTCTCCATCGCTTCAAAGCCGACAAACACAAGCGGAACGACCTCCAGCGCGCTGAAAACGGATCCGAGTGCCAGCACCACGGTCGGAGTCCCGGCAAAGTAAAGATGATGCAGTGTGCCGATGATACCGCCCGAAAGATAGATCGTCGCGGTCAATGCCGCTGCACGGGCAGCAGATTTCAAGTGGATCAATTTGAGGCGTGCGAAAAGGAACGCGATCACCACGGATGCGAACACTTCGAAGAATCCTTCCACCCACAGATGCACCACCCACCAGCGCCAGTATTCCGCTACCGCAAGATTCGAATGCTTGCCGTACATCAATGCTGCGCCATAGAATGAAGCGATGGCACCGCTGGAGATGAGGAACAAGATCAGGATCGGACGCTGTTCATCTTTCCTCTTGAGTGCAGGAGCGATCGAGCGGACCATCAAGAAGAACCAGAGGAACAGTCCGATCAGGAGCGCGATCTGGAAGAATCTTCCGAGATCGATATACTCATATCCGCTGTGACCGAAATAGAACCAGAGATTGTCCGGCAGAAAATGCATGATGCTCATCCACTGTCCCGCCATGGAGCCGAGCACCACCACGAGCAGAGCGCCGAAGAGAATATTCACTCCAATACGCTGTCCTTTCGGTTCCGCTCCGCCGACCGCCGGACCGATGAACAATCCCGCCGCCAGCCATGCCGTTGCGATCCAGAAGATACCAAGCTGCGTGTGCCATGTGCGTGTAACGGAATAGGGAAGATATTTTGCAAGCGGGATCCCGTAGAACCCGTCTCCTTCCACCCCGTAATGCGCGGTGATGATCCCCATTCCCATTTGCAAAAGAAGAAGACCGAGCACCGTCCAAAAATATTTGATGGTCGCTTTCTGCGACAATGTCGCCACGGCATTGAGCAGCGGATCGGAAGCGGGAATGATTCCAAGCGGTTCATCTTCCTTCTTTGCTGCACGGTACCATGCCATGGTGCCGATACCTGCAAGAAGCATAATGATACTTACACCGGTCCAGACGACCGCATCGCCGGTCGGCTTGTTCCCGATCAGTTCTTCATGCGGCCAGTTACTGGTGTAGGTGATGTTGTCATCCGGTCTGTTCGTCCCTGCGGCCCAGGCGGACCAGAAGATGAACGCGGCGAGCTGACGCATCTTCACCGGCGTGTCGATGGAATTCTTTTGAATAGCATATTCCTTCTTACCGTTCATGAATACATCACTGTAGTGCTCAAGATTCGCGGTGAATGCACGGGCGCGGACCGGCTCGAGCGTGATCGTGTTCGCACTCGCATCGTACGTATTCTTCCGGATCATTTGCTGCAGACGCGCCTTCAGCTGTGCCTGCTGTTCCACGGCGAGGGATTCGTACGGTTTCCCGAAATCGCTGTTCGACCAATCGTTGAGGATGAACATCAGTTCGCGATGGAGCCAGTCTGCCGACCAGTCCGGCGCAACATAACTGCCGTGTCCCCATATGGAGCCAACCTCCATTCCTCCCATTGCCTGCCAGACGTTCTGGCCCGTTTCAATATCTCCCGAAGGAATAACATCTGTTCCGTCCGTTGAGATGACGCGGTCCGCGACCGGCGGAGCCATTTGATAGATGCGTGATCCCACCCAGCCGAGTACGGCAAACGAGATGGAGATCACCGCGGCAAATCCGATCCAATACTTTCTCATGATAGTTCCTCGATGATTATAATGATGAAATCAGTTCATGCTCGAGCGCGACAGCGCGCGGGAACAGGATATTGTTCTCCAGATGGACATGTTGATGTAGGTCCTTTTCAAAGGACTGTAGTTCCTGATAGGTCACACAGAATGTAGTGCAGGCATCTTCCGGAGGGGTGTATCCATTGCTGAGTGAGCGGATCTCATACAACTCGTCCCCCGCATTCTGATGTTCCGATTCCGTCATTCGGATAGGATTCTGAACGGAACCGAACGGTGCACGGTCCAGTGTTTTCCCCTGTCTCTTCGCTTCGGATAATTTCAGGATGAACGGAAAGAGCATCTGTTCCTCCTTTGCCATGTGCTGCTGCAGTTCCGCTGCAACCGTTTCAAAATGGCGGGCGATCGCGATCACTACGGGATGATTCGCTCCGTGGACAGCGGCCACCTTCTGTGTGTGAGTGTAGAGGATCGGTATCATCGTCCGCACGTACGCATGATGATGCCGTGTGATATATTCGATAAGATCTTCCGTCCCCATTCCGCTGAAGCGTTCTTCCGCGGAGGTCTGCTCCGGACGGAGCAGGGATAGTTCCTGCATGACCGTTTCAGGGGAGATCCCTTTTTCACGGCATGCCTGTTCGATCGTCTTCCCTCCGCGGCAGCAAAAATCCAATGAGAATTTTTCAAAGACGGCTGCGGTCTGAAAGTCCTGTGTGACGATCTCTTTCAGAGTTGATGTATTGACGGTGATAGTGTTCATTGTCTGCTCCTGTGATGGATTGCTTGAGAATTACAGGAGCAATATAGGCGGGGAACGGTATACGCTGTTTATGACTTATGTCATAAGCGGATGATTTACACGAACAGAGATCGAGGCGGTTTGATTCACCTTCGCTTACGTATTATTTTGAGGGATGAGTCCAGATGATCTTCCCATCATCATCGATCTCCAGCCGGTGTTTCTGTTCCAGCGATTTGATCGAGCGAATGACAGTCTCCACACGGAGTCCTGTCATATCCGCCAGCTGCTGACGGGTGAACGAGAGTTTTACGGACGCTGAGGTGTCCTTCATCTGTTCGGATTGGTGCTCCGCAAGATAGCGGATGAGGGTAAGAAGACGGTGTCCGGCCTCTTCAATGGCGAGCTCGGAGAGCATCGTGGATTTGTAGACGAGTCTGTTGCCGAGTGTCTGCGTGAGCTGAAGATGGATGTCGAAATTATTCCGAAGCAGTTCCATAAAATTCCTGCGATCGGTCTTCCACACTTCGCTTCGTTCAACGGCGATCGCCGATGCAGGATAGATCGAACCGGAAAAGAACGGCGGTTCTCCGAAACTTTGTCCGTCGGTAAAATATCCCTGCACGAATTCCCGTCCGTCGTCGCTGTAGTTCGACATCTTGATCCTGCCAGAGCGGACGATGAAAAAATACGATGCGGTATCGCCGTGATGAAAAAGGATCTCCCCTTTGTTCAGCAGGAGGACCGATGCATGATAGGTCCGAAGGATCTCTTCTTTGATCATAGAGTAAAATACATGGTTTCGATGAAGAAGCAAAATTGCTGATGATCGGTCCCCGGAGACACATTTTTTGTATAACGACCATAGAGTTTTTCGTTGACATGCTCCCTCCTTTTTCGTATTATTGTAGTCCAAAATTGAACCACAGTTCGAATGTTTCATTAGGAAGGAAGTTATAACAATGTACGCAGTAGTAGAAATTGCAGGACAGCAATACAGAGTGAATCCCTCGGAAAAGCTCTATGTGTCGAAACTGGACAGCGCTGTTGACAGCGTCGTGAAGTTCGATAAAGTGTTGCTTCGTGCGGACGACAAAAAGGTCACCGTCGGTAATCCCGTCATCAAAGGTGCTTCCGTGGAAGCAAAAGTGCTGGCACACAGCAAGGACGACAAAGTGATCGTATTCAAGAAGAAACGCCGTAAAGGCTACCGTGTGAAACGCGGACACCGTCAGCAGTACACGCAGATCGAAATCACGTCAATCAATTAAGTTTACGTTTTTAGAGGAGTTTGAACCATGGCACATAAAAAAGGGGCCGGAAGTACCAAGAACGGACGCGACAGTAATGCGCAGCGTCTTGGTGTAAAACGTTTCGGCGGAGAATTGGTCAATGCAGGCGAGATCCTGATACGTCAGCGCGGCACAAAGTTCCACCCGGGCGACAATGTCGGACGCGGCGGGGACGATACGCTGTTCGCTTTGAAACCCGGACGCGTGAAGTTCCATATGATCAGCAAGACACGTCAGGCTGTTTCGATCATCATCGCAGCATAAGCTCTGCACGTTCATTGATTATGTTGTACAAAGCGTCCGCTCGCGTGGACGCTTTTTTATTTTATACCCAGTGTCATTCATCTTAATCAGGAGACCAGTATGAAGATCACCGTTATTGGAGCAGGAAATGTCGGCGCAACCGCCGCACAGCGCATCGCCGAAAAAGAACTCGCCAACGAAGTAGTGCTCGTTGATATCGTCGAAGGCGTACCGCAGGGTAAAGGTCTGGACATGTACGAGTCCGCACCCGTTGAAGGATTCGATACGATCGTCACCGGAACGAACACCTACGATGCGACCGCCGGTTCGGAGATCGTCGTCATCACCGCAGGCATTCCGCGCAAACCGGGAATGAGCCGCGATGATCTGTTGAACACGAACGCCGGTATCATCAAATCCGTCACCGAACAGGTCTGCGCAAAGTCACCGAACGCGATCCTCATCGTTGTCTCCAATCCGCTCGATGTGATGGTCTACGTTGCACAGAAGGTCTCCGGATTCCCGCGCGAACGCGTGATCGGTATGGCCGGCGTGCTCGACACTGCCCGCTATCGTTCGTTCATCGCAATGGAACTCGGTGTCTCCGTGGAAGATATCACGGCACTCATCCTCGGCGGACACGGCGATTCAATGGTCCCGCTCCCCCGCTATACGTCCGTCGCCGGCATTCCACTGACGGAACTGATGAGCCAGGAAAAGATTGACGCCATCGTGAAACGCGCCCAGAACGGCGGTATCGAGATCGTCAACTATCTGAAGACCGGAAGCGCCTTCTACGCTCCGTCATCCGCCGCCGTGCAGATGGTGGAAGCGATCGTGAAGGACAAGAAACGCATCCTTCCGTGCGCCGTGATGCTCAACGGCGAATACGGTATCAACGATACGGTCGTCGGTGTGCCGGTGAAGCTCGGACGCAAAGGAATGGAACAGCTCATCGAGATCAAATTGACAGCGGAAGAAACAGCAGCATTGAAAAAATCCGCAGATGATGTGAAGATCAATATGGATAAGGTAAAACTGTAATCAGACAACAGATGTCAGATGATCAGACTACAGATTATTATACTCGAACGCCCTGGTGATAAACCCAGGGCGTTTGTATTTTTGAGAGAACCTTGAGAAGAACAATCATTTTTCTATTGTTTGTATTTGTTGTATTCGTATCCGCGGATGAGATCAGGCTCAAGAGTGGAGCCATTGTCCAAAATGTGTCGATCATTGAGATCAATAATCAGCTGATCAGATACAATGATGCGGAAGGGAACGAACAGCAGGTGAATCTCCGCGACGTCTCTTCCGTGCTTCATCAAGCGGAGACAGGAGCAGACCGTTCAGATCATCTCTATCTTCGGAATGGAAATGTGCTCGCAGGCACGGTCAGTTCATTGGAATATGACCGCGTAATACTCATTTCATCGTCCGGCGATACTACAACACATGATCCCTCCGCCGTTCTAAAAGTGACGGGAAAACAATCCGCTTTCTCTTTTCACAGTATGGATGATAAATATTTTTTCCTCACGGGTGCGAACATCACGTTCGTCGGAGGAAGACCGACGAGACCGCTGACTCAATCCCAATACCGCTTCATATTCTCGGCGTATGCTTCGCTTCCCGCTTCATCGTTCACGTATCAATTCCCGGGCCTGCTCAATGAGAATGTGCGAACGGGGTACGGTATCTCATTCACCATAGACTATTCGCTTGCTCCCGGAAACGACCTTTCCTTCTCGTATCGGTTCACAGAGAATTCCATCGGCACACCGGACTCATTACCCGGACCGTTCTCCGAATGGTCCAACCATCTTTTGCTGGCGGGAATAAAAAGGACGATCACGATCGCTCACCCGATGAGAATATACGGAGAAGCTAAGGCGGGATACGCCGTCGCTATGCCTCCGGAACATCACGATCTGTCACCTGAGCAGTCATCGGGAGCGGCATGGAGTATCGGCGGGGGAATCTATCTGACGGAGAATATTTCAGTGGACCTCGTGTATCTCTCATTCTCACCTGATGTACGGATGACATACAGCCGGCCGAACTCGCTCTCAACGCGGATCATTACACAACAGCAGGATGTATCGGCATTCCTTGCCGGTATCAGCTACACATTCGGCAGCGGGAATTGAAGAAGGAACCTTCAGGAGTCTTATTCTTTGGACGATGTCATTTCGAATTCCACTCTAGTTTTCATTGTGTGGAATGAGAAATCTGATCATATAAACAGATTTCTCACATCGCTGAGTCTCAAAAATACGAGGCTCGTTCGAAATGACATGATTTTTTTTGCTTGAGCCGGTGTCTTACGGTCTGTGCTACAGCTTCATCACCATCGTCACTTCATTTCCTTTAGTATTATATTTCACCGATGCCATGAATGCCTTCATCAGGAAGACGCCCCGTCCGCCCAGCGCAAGAAGATTCTCTTCGTGCAGCGGATTAGCGACGGCATCCGGTTTGAATCCATCCCCCTCATCCTTGATCTTTACGGTAAGGGTCTTCCCTTTCATGGAGCAGCGGAGCGTAACATACTTCGATTCGTCATTCTTATTGCCGTGAATGATGCCGTTATTCACCGCCTCGGTCACCGATACCAGCAGTGCGTGAAGTTTCTCCTCCGGCAGCGCGAACTTATCGTTCATAGAACGGAAGAACTCCTCGACAAGATTGATATTCTTGCGGCTGCTGGGGATGGACAGCCGGTAGATCTGTGGTCTTTCGCTCATGATCTCACTTTGATTGGTGAATGAAGATCGTTGTTCAAAAATAATACCGCACATTCATCGTCATATTCGAATATTCGCGGAGCACACCGCCCGATTGATGCTGGAATTCCTTCCAACCGCGTATCTCAACGCCCGATGCGGCGGAAAGCCGGACGGAAACGCTGGTGGTCGGACCTGCACTCAGGAATGTGCTGACGAACTGACGCTGGTTGTTCTTATACTCGAATTTCTTCTGCGCGAAGGAACGGAATCCGACTGCAAAGAACCATTTCCCGTCAGTGGAATATCTGATCTGCGGCGAAAAGGTCACCTCTTCGATCCGCTGCAGCGGGCGCTCGGAGAAATCCGCCCAGTGGAATTCCCCCCGTTCAAAGAACCGCACATAGGCCGTCATATCAACGCCGACCCTCTTTGTCATATCATACGAGGTTGAATCAAGAAATGCAACCTGACGGTATGAATAACTTTTGATATCGGGGATGACCGTCTCAAAATCGAAGACCGTGTAATTCGCCAGCACTTCAAAGGAGTTGAACATGCGGAAATTATCCGCCGGATGATACGTCATTTCGGGAACCAGCCGGTAGATCCTGTTCCAGTTATTATTAGCGCTTTTTTCGCTCAGCAGATAGACCAGATGGGCATTCGTCATTTCTGCCGTCAACGATGCTGTAAAGACAGAACTGAATCGATGCGTTTCCTTCAGCGACAGACTGATGAGCAGTTCGTCACGGTCATCGGTATTCACCGTGTCCGGCGTGTCATAACGGAGGATGCTTGCGGAACCGGAAAAGGTCACATGGTCATCGGCTGACAACTCACTGAACAGATACGTGTTGATCATATTCCTGAATGCGGTGTTGTCGAGCCGCGATTCCTGGCGGGAACGGTTCTCCTGAAAATTGTTATCCACGCCGTCGATCTTCTCGAGCAGATGTTTCTCATCCCGCTCGCCGATGACGAATCCGACGGACATAAGTGTGGACGAAGATATATAGGACATTCTCGCCTGACCGTCCAGCCGGAATTCCTTCACCGATGTATTGAATGCGATAGACGAGAGGTCGCTGAGGACATTGTACCGAAATGCGTTCCTGATCGTCCTCGAATCGATATTGAAGATCAGTTCTGTGTTGAGTCCGCCGCCGACATCATACGAAAGAGTATTTTGAATACCGTACTGGTCCTCGATACGGGAACGGATATTCGAGGGGACTCCGAACACTTTCTGCACCGTCTCTGCTGCCGCGATATAGAAATCATTCCTATTATTCATCCACATCACCCTCACACTGTCCGATGAATTCTCAGAGAATTGCGTGGCAATACTGACCGCGGCGCTGTCGCGCTTGAAATATCGCTTCCCCATACTGCTTTGGTTCAGATGTCCCGAAAGGACGGCCCGGTACCCGCTGAATTCCAGGTCATCGGCATCGCCGTAGAGACGGTAATTCAATCCCTCGTCCTGTTCGCGCTGCTGTTTATCGATGCGCATTCCGATCATCGGTGTGACGGTGACGGACGAGACGGGTTGATACGTGATACCCGCAGCAGCGGAGTGGATACCTGCATTACTGCTTCCGACGGTCTGATTATCCGATAGGATATACGACTGCGCTTCGACGGCAGCAGCGAACGGTCCATACAGATTCTTAGCAACGGCGAGGGAAAAACTTTGATCGTCGCGGAAGGAAGCGGAGAGCGTTTTGATGTATGATGATGTGAAACGGTCGGCAACATTCACGAACAGATCGGAATCATCGAAGCGGTACCGCGATTCGGCGGTCCAGAGATACGTGTTCACATTCCGCTCGAACCGGAGTGCGGCGATGTTCGAATCGAGCACGATACGCGCGGGACGATGGAATCCTGACTGCGCATGCGCGGAGCCGGCCATCAGCATCACCAGGAGCACCGCGCAAAGAATTCTCATGTGTTAGCGAACAGATCGTTGAGTGAATATTCCGGATGGTATCCGAGCAGACGGGACGCTTTGGCGTGACTGATGATCGCCTGCGCGCCGGAGAATCCTTCCGCAAACTCGGTCGTTTCAGGATAGAATTGTTTCAGAAGTTCTTTGGAATCCTTCCCCGTCCAATTCTCTTTCGCGGTGATAAAGAAGATCTCGTGAAGATTCTCGAGATCATTCTCCACGGCAAGCCGATGCGCTTTGGCGACATCGAACACATGAACGTATGTCCAAAGATTCTTGTGCCAATCCGTATACTCGCTTACGAGTTTTTTATAGAACGGGATCTGTTCCGGTTCCGGCACCCATATCCACGGTTCGCGAAGACAGACGGTGCGGATGCCATATTTCGCTGAATACGTTCTGCAGATCTGCTCGCCGTTCACTTTACTGAGTCCGTACGGGTCCTGCGGACGCATCGGATGTGATTCATCGATGGGAATGAAAAGCGGCGTCATGCGGTTGGCCATGAACGCGAAGCCGAGGGTGGATTCGCTGGATGTGAAGACGACCTTTCGAATTCCGTTCCGTGCGGCGGCTTCCAGCACGTTGAATGTTCCATTCACATTTACATTGAATACTTTTTCTGCAGGATCGTTCAGCGGATGAGGGATCCCTGCGCAGTGAATGACCGCATCATATCCTTTCATCGCCTGTTCCACATCCGAAAGGATGAGTACACTTACGGAATGAAAAACGACCGAGGACTGCTTCGGCTTGTTAAGATCCAATACGCCCACGGTGTGACCGTGTGCGAGCAATTCATCGACGATATATTTTCCGACAGAGCCGCTGCCGCCCGTGACCAGAATATTCATACGTCCTGCCTCAATTTTCTTTAATATAGGAACATTTTTATTCTTTCAGTGATAATAAATATCCCTGCCGAAAGCAGCGAGGTATTTTTCATGCCAGCGAAAGTCCCAAAAGGATCCCTTTGAGACTGGCATCCAGTATCTGGATTCGGGCTTTCGCCAGAATGACACGACAAGCCGCGGAAAATTAAACCCATAATGATTAAAGAGAGATTGACGGGGGGTGAAAAACAGCGATGCCGCAGGATATTCTGCGGCATCTTGTTGAATCATTACCAGATCTTCGCCCGCTCGTTCATCGGGCGGACCAGTTTTCCGTCTTTACATCCGAATGCATCGAAGAAATCCTGCATGTTCGAGACCGGACCGTTCGTTCGGAACATGCCGGGCGAATGCGGATCTGTCCTCACCTGCAGCCGGAGCGCTTCATCGCGGTAATTCCTCCGCCACACCTGCGCCCAGGAGAGGAAGAACCGTTGCGCGGGAGTGAATCCGTCGATCACTTGCAGATTCGGTTTTCTATCTAATACTTTTTGCAGCGCGGTGTATGCGATAGAGAGTCCGCCGAGGTCGGCAATGTTCTCGCCGTTCGTCAGTTTTCCGTTCACATGCATGGAGTCGATGGCAACATAGGAATTGTACTGATTCTCAAGCACGGCAACGCGTGCTTCGAATTTCTTACGCGTCTCTGCCGTCCACCACATCTTCAAATTCCCTTCCGCATCGTATTTGCTTCCCTGATCGTCGAAGCCGTGCGTCAATTCGTGGCCGATCACGGAACCCATACCGCCGTAGTTCACAGCATCATCCGCTTTCGGATCGTAGAACGGCGGCTGAAGGATCGCGGCCGGGAAGACGATCTCGTTCATACTCGAGTTGTAATACGCGTTCACTGTCTGCGGCGTCATTCCCCACTTCGTGCGGTCCACCGGTTTACCGATGGTTGCGAGGTCCGTTCTGAATGCGAATGCGTTCGCTCTGCGGATATTCTCCAGATACGACACGCGGTCGATCTTCAGTGTCGAGTAATCCTCCCACTTGTCGGTGTACCCGATCTTCACAGTGAATGATTCTAGTTTGTGAAGAGCTGCAATACGAGTGGAATCGTCCATCCAATCCAATTTTGTGTTGATGTGTTCGCGGAACGCGGCGATGAGATTGTCCACCATCTCGCGCGCTTTCTTCTTTGCTTCGGGCGTGAAGGTCTTTGCTACGTAGAGTTCTCCGAGCGCTTCGCCCATTGTTCCGTTGATCACGCCGAGGATCCGTTTCCAGCGCGGGAGCATCTCTTTCGTGCCGGTCAGCACGGTCCCGGTAAAGCGGAACTGCTCGGCAACGAATGCTGAGCTGAGCGCGGGAGCAGCTGAGGCGATCACTTTCCAACGGAGATACTGCTGCCAATCCGAAACTGGAACGGTTGCAAGCATTGTATTGACCTCCGCGAAGAACGGCGGCTGTCCGACATTCACGACGGTCACCTGTGATGCGTTGAGTGTGGCAAAATAATTCTTCCAGGAAAAATTCGGCGTCATCTGTTCGAGTTCGACGAGTGTCCGCTTGTTGTAATTCTTTTCCGGATCACGGCGTTCAACACGCGTGAAGGATGCTTTTGCAAGACGAGTTTCGAATGCGAGAACAGCATCGGCGTTCTTCTTCGCAGTTGCTGCATCATCTCCCGCAAGCGAGAACATATTCGTCACATACTTCAGATATTCTTCACGGATCTTCTTCGATTTATCATCATCCGCCGTATAATAATCACGGTCGGGAAGCCCGAGTCCGCCCTGAGACACTTGTCCGATCACGGATTTGCTG
The DNA here is from genome assembly GCA_049317705.1 of Bacteroidota bacterium. Taxonomy (GTDB): domain Bacteria; phylum Bacteroidota; class Ignavibacteria; order UBA10030; family UBA8401; genus UBA8401. The sequence continues at coordinate 40,704 of JBMOHT010000013.1, forward strand.
TCCTTCGCATCCTGCGTACCGAAGAATCCGAACAGTACGCGGACGCCGATGGAGTGGAGATATGCGATCTCTTTCTTCACACCGTCGGCATCCTTAATGGAAGCGATCCTTTTCAGGTCACCGGCGATCGGAGTTGCGCCCAGCTTTTCGATCGCGGCGGAATCCATACCCATGGCATAGATATCCCCGATCTTCTGAAGATTGCTCCCCTTCTTCGCTTTTTTATTTGCCGCGGCACCGTCCAGAATCTCTTTCAGCACAATGCTGTTCTTCTCGTTCAGTTCATTGAAGCTTCCCCAGTTGCTGTATTCCGCGGGAATAGGATTGTTCTTCAGCCAATTCCCGTTCGCGTAGAGATAGAAGTCATCGCAGGGATTGACCGATTTGTCGATATTGGCTGGATCGATCGGAAGAGTTTGTTTAGTTTGAGCTGTCAGAATAAACGCGCAGGCAAACAGCAGAATCGTGAGAGATTTCATCATACACCTTAGGAATAGTGGGAAAAGGACCGATAAAAGTAGGAATTTCGAGGAGGAAAGACAACAGACAATCGTGCAGTTCTGTTCAGGCAGATGCGGGAGAAATATTGATGCCATGACTGTGAGTCATGGCATTAGTTGACGGATTACGGTTTTGGAGACAGCGGCGGAAGCTCATACGCTTCGCAGACGGATTGGAATCCGGCTGATCTGTGGGCGGCATCGCAGAATGGTTTGGTATTGCTGAGACCGCACCGGCAGAGCGAGATCTTCGTGCGTCCGTTCAGATTGTACCGGTTCCCGTTGGCATCGACGATCTCGAAATCGTCCCCTTCAACGCGGAGACTTCCGTTGTTGTTCACTGTGATCTTTACACCCATGGAATATTTCCCCTATGATCCTTGTATCGTATTTAAATAACACTTGCCAAGTCTATAAGACTTGGCAAGTGTTCTATGTTATTGCTATTTCATTCCTATTGAAACGCCAATCAATACAATGGACGAAGCACCGCTTCGTGGTTCTGCCGCCTTATGAAAATATGGGTGCGGCACTCCGTGCATATTTTTCGCTTAGACGGAGGACTCGCTCTTAAGAAAAATTTGGTGCTCGCTCACCATGACTATCGAGTATGCCCAGCATTTACCAAAACAGTTTACGATGCGCGGAGTGCGTTGATGATGTTCATCCGCGATGCACGGACCGCCGGCAGGAATCCGCCGACCACGCCCATCACCAGGGAGAAGATCAATGTTGAAATGACGATCTGAACGGAGAGCGAGAATCCGAACGCGAGCTCGGAGAATGTGCCGAAATTCGTCGTGGAGAATGAGACGAACTGCATGAACGAGGCCATGAACAATCCAAGAATGCCTCCGATGAGCGAGAGCGCAAGCGCTTCGACCAGGAATGCAAAGAGGATGCTTCCGCGCTGGAAGCCGAGTGCGCGGAGTGTTCCGATCTCTACGGTCCGGTTCGCTACCGCCGCATACATGGTGATCATCGCGCCGATCATCGCACCGAAACTGAAGATGATCGTGATGACGAGTCCGAGTGCTTTGATGAAGACGGACATTCCTTTCGACTGTTCAAGATAGAAATCCTGCTCACGCTTCACTTCAAGGTCCTGCAGGCGTTGTTCGGTCTCCAGTTTCGT
>JBMOHT010000014.1:0-41941 GCA_049317705.1 Bacteroidota bacterium
GGGGGCTGGACCTTCGCGACTGTTCCGAAGAAGTATGCTCCAAGCTCGAAACTGGCGTGGGGAAGAACACCGGTGATCGCATTGATGAACGGCAAGGAATGGTGCACCAGTGTGTGGACGGAGAAGAGCGGACGGGTGCTGCTTCCGATCCCCGCGAAACTGCGCGGTCCGCTGGGTGACGGTGATACTGTTGTGCTAGAACTGACGTACATTATATGATCTTTCAACCTTGTCAGGGTTTCGAAACATACTTCCAATAACCCTGACAAGGTTCGTAATTAATTTTTATTATCTCTCGCAAAGGCCCAAAGGCGCAAAGAAAGGGATTACAATATCCTTTTGCGGCCTGCCCCTTTGGGGCTTTGCGACTTGGCGAGTATCCTAATATTAATGCAGGAACGACATCATGGCAAAAGAATATCCTTCAACCGGTCCCGCATCATATTTTCCCTCCATCGAAAAGAATTACGGCAAGCCGATCGCGTATTGGCTGAAACTGCTGGACGGGATGAAAGGGAAGAAACATATGGAGATGGTCGCCGAGCTGAAAGCGAAACACAAACTCGGACACGGACATGCGAATGCGCTCGTGGCGTATTGGCGGTCGGAGAATGAAAAGTGATGATAGGAAGCCTTGTCAAGGTTTTCCAAAAATTCTTCTTAACCTTGACAAGGCTTGGGGGCACAGGGTTGGGACTATTACAACAAGGATCGGTAATTGCGGGCACCGTGAATGATACGATAGACGATGATGACGGTATCTTCGATTTTGTAGAACACTAAGTAGTCCAGCACTATTAAATACCGATATCCCAATCGAAGGAGCTCTTCATCATTTGGTATTCTTCCCATGTGAGGATTGTTTTCAAGCAATTGCAGATTGGATTCGATTGTATCGGCTATAGAGATCGCGGCAGAGATATTCTCTAACACGACATAATCGATGATCTCGTTAAAGTCCTGCTCTGCTGTCGATAAAAGGCGAACCGAGTATTTGATCTTAGGCACGGATCTTTTTCCGGATATCTTTCATGACCTTTTCCAGCGGTCGTCCTTTATCACCTGCTGTGCGTTGTGACTCAGCAGCCGCCAGTTTAGAGTATAATTCGAGCTTTTTCTGCATTTGGCTGTAGTGTGCGATCGACATGACTACCATATCTCCTTCTCCATTTTTGGTGATGAAGATGGGCTCGCCGGAAGAGTGGACAAAGTTGGATATTTCGTTCGACTTATTTCTAAGATCTGAGATCGGACGTATCGTGGGCATTATAGACAACTCCTTTTTGTATCAATATAATATCATTAACGTGATAAAACAATATTGCGGAATATCACTGGTCGTTCACTCCTTCTCCGTGGCTGTATACTGCCGTCTGCGGATAATTTACCGCAATACTGTTAACCAACAACCATGCTCCATCAAAACTTCATCATCATCGGTACGCTGATCGGCGCTGTCGGTTCGGTCGCGTATTTGGTCGATACCGTCAAAGGGAAGGTCCGGCCGAACAGAGTATCGTTCCTGCTCTGGTCCATCGCGCCGTTCATTGCCTTTGCCGCGCAGTTGGACCAGGGGATAGGATTAGAATCGTTGATGACCTTCAGTACGGGCTTCTTACCCTTGACGGTCTTCATCGCGACATACTTCAATGAACGGTCCGTTTGGAAGATCACAACATTCGATCTTGTCTGCGGTGTGCTCTCGATACTGGGATTGATCCTGTGGATGGTCACATCCGTGGGAAATATCGCGATCGCATTCAGCATTATTGCGGATGCATTCGCGGCGGTGCCGACGCTGGTGAAATCCTATAAGTACCCCGACACCGAGATCGCTTGGCCGTGGCTCGCAACGTCGTTCGGTGTCGTGCTGACCTTGTTGACACTGCAGGGACTGACATTCGCCAATTCCGGATTCATCATCTACATCCTTTTGCTCAATACGGTCATTTTCGCTCTGGTCCACTACAGGATCAGAGAGAAGATGACGGCGATGAAACATTGAGAAAAGCACACAACCGTACACCTCTCTATCAATCACAAAGGCGAACGTATGAAACCGGATTTTGCAGCAGCATTGCAGGAACATTTCGCAGCTATCTCCAATCGGGATATTGAAGCGTTCAAGTCCCACCTTACGCGCGGCGATACGCTCTATACTATTGTCCAGAACGGACACGCATTCCTTACTCCATCCGAAACAATTGAGATCCATGAGCAATGGTTCAAGGACCCGAACTGGATATGGGAAGGATCGGTCGTCCATACTGTGGTCGGCGAGGATATGGCGATGGCGCTGATCAAATATCAATATCGGGCGAATGCCGGCGATGTTCCGGTCAGCACCTGGCTGGTGTATGTGTTTCAGCTGCAGGATGGTACATGGCGCATCATCCACGATCAGAATACGTCCCTGGATTTTGCTGCGTTCGCCCGTGCGGCCGAACTTGAAACAAAATAAGGAGAATCTATGGGACTTAAACGAATGGATAACGTCGGCATCGTGGTTGAATCGCTCGACACCGCGATCGCATTTTTCACGGAGCTTGGACTGACACTCGAGGGACGTGCGATGATCGAAGGAGAGTGGGCGGGGCGTGTGACGGGACTCGGTTCACAGCATGTGGAGATCGCCATGATGGTCACGCCGGACGGACACAGTAAACTTGAACTCTCGCGGTTCCTATCCCCGCACGTTATTGCCGACAACCGGAATGCACCGGTGAACTCGCTCGGCTATCTGCGCGTGATGTTCACGGTGGACGATATCGACGAGACGCTCGAGCGGCTCCGCAAGCGGGGAGCGCAGATGGTCGGCGATGTGGTGCAGTTCGAGAACTCGTACCGTCTCTGCTACATCCGCGGACCGGAAGGGATCCTGATCGGGCTCGCTGAAGAGCTTTTTTAAATATCGAAATGCTTACCCTTCAGCCTTGTCAAGGTTATTTCAAAACTTCCCCGTAACCTTGACAAGGCTTTCTCAATGCGTTCGTTGACCGTCACCTTTTAGGTGACGGTCAACTGAATCGTACCGCACCCGCCAATACAAAATCCTCCAACGGCAATACTTTCTTGAAGAAGTACGAAGTCACGTGATTGCGCACGGATAGTCATATAAAGCTTTGTCAAGGTTATATCAAACCTTTCCCATAATCTTGACAAGGCTATTAGGCCGTTTCGCTGTTCAATAATGATAGGTTTCTTCTGTTTTTAGATACTAAATGAGATGATCGAGATTTCTTGAGGCGTGAACAATGCGGTGGATCTGAATGGTTCTTTCGTGGATAACGTAGAATACAAGATATGAATCCAGGATGAGAACGCGATATCCGTATTCTCTTAGTTTTGCATTTCGCGGTGTTCTTCCTAAATGGGAGGATAGTGATAGGGCGCTTATTCGTTTGTCTATTTTGTCGACAAACGATAATGCTCTTGCGGGACTATCCTTTGCGACCCAATCAAAGATGTTGTTAAGATCTTCTTGGGCAATGGGAAGATACCGTATAATGAACTGTTTAGCCACGGGCGCGGCGCCGCAGTGAATTCATCATTTGTGAGTGGGTTATTCCCTTCTTGCCGGCAGCAGACTGAGATTGGGCTACACCCAATTGTTCGAATAGTTCAGCTTGGGCTTTGAGCCGTTCATAATGATCGATCGTCATAATGACCATGTCCCCCTCTCCGTTTTTTGTAAGATAAATTGGTTCATCTTTTTCTCTGGCGAGGAGGGATATTTCACGAGTACGGTTTCGCATGCTCGATATGGACTTAATAATTGGCATTGTCTGATCCCGGTTGTTTGTTGGTACAAACTAGTACTAAATAATGATATAATCAAGTACGTCATTGGTGTCAGGTTCATCCGGTTATTCACTGACCCGTTTAATTGCATACTGGGGCAGGCTATGGCGAAAAGAGTTTCAAGTGAAAGAAAATGAACGACGACATCAATTTGCAGAGCGCAAAAGCGTGCTGGTGAGCATGAAATAAATACATCCCAAAATAGTATTGTAAACCAGCCATGTACTTTATAAGTACCTCTCGACTCTCACCGAATCTTTCCTTACGTTCCAACACAATACCATCATTATCCACAGTGGAGTCGTTATGGCCCGTTCCATCCTTATTGTTTTGCTGCTTGTTTCGTTCGGATTCGCTCAGAAGTCCGATACGCTCAAATCATCCACCTTTGCCGGAATGAAGTTCCGGTCGGTCGGTCCTGCGATTATCGGGGGACGCATTATCGCTTTTGCGGTGAATCCCGACAACCGCCGCACGTATTACGTCGGCGTGGCATCGAGCGGTGTCTGGAAGACAACGAACGCCGGCACCACATGGGAATGCGTCTTCGAGAATGAGGGTTCGTTCTCCATCGGAAGCGTGGTGCTGAATCCTTCCAATCCTCACGAAGTGTGGGTCGGCACGGGTGAATTGAACAGCCAGCGGAGCGTGTCGTACGGGGATGGTATCTATAAGTCGGAGGACGGCGGAAAATCGTGGAAGAATATGGGACTTCAGAAGTCCGAGCATATCTCCGCCATCGTGTTCGATCCGCGCAATACCAAGACGATGTATGCCGCCGCGCAGGGTCCGCTCTGGAAAGAGGGAGGGGACCGCGGTCTTTATAAATCGACCGACGGCGGAGCGACCTGGAAGAATCTTCTGAAGCCGAGCGAGAATAACGGTGTGACCGATGTGGTGCTCGATCCGCGCACACCCGATGTGGTGTATGCATCCACGTATCAGCGCCGCAGGCATTTCTGGTCCATGATCAACGGCGGTCCGGAAGGGTCCATTCAGAAATCGACGGACGGCGGAGCGACGTGGAACAAACTTGCGGGCGGACTCCCTTCCGGCGACCTCGGCAGGATCGGTCTCGCTATCTCGCCGGTGAATCCGGACATTCTCTTTGCCTATATCGAAGCGCAGGGGGAAGGGAACGGCATCTACCGCTCGAGTGACCGCGGAGCAACGTGGGAGAAGAAGAATTCGTACGTGGATGTGCCGATGTATTACGGAAAGATCTTCTGCGATCCGGTGAATGCCGATAAGATCTATGCATCAGGAACGATCATGTATTACTCCAACGACGCCGGAGTGACGCTCACGCGCATCGGTGAGAAGAGCGTGCATATCGATTATCATGCTATCTGGGTCGATCCGAAGGATCCGAACTACATGCTGCTCGGCTGCGACGGCGGTCTCTACGAATCGCACGACATGAACGCAACGTGGAGATTCATCAACAATCTGCCGACCATCCAGTTCTACCGCGTGGCGGTGGACAATACCGAGCCGTTCTATAATATCTACGGCGGCACGCAGGATAACGCGACACTCGGCGGACCGTCGCGCACCACCAGCCGATACGGCATCCATAACTACGACTGGTTCGTCACCGTCGGCGGCGACGGATTCGAATCGGCGGTCGATCCGACCGATCCGAACATCGTCTATTCCGAATCCCAATACGGCGTGCTCGGACGCTTCGATAAGCGGACCGGCGAAGTGCTCGGCATTCAGCCGATCGAGGATAAAGGTGATACGCCTCTCCGCTGGAACTGGGATACACCGCTGCTCATCTCACCGCATTCGGCGACGCGGCTTTATTTCGGTGCGAACAAACTCTTCCGGAGCGACGACCGGGGCGCATCGTGGAAAGCGGTGAGCAATGATCTTTCGCGGCAGAAGGACAGGAACACGATACCGATGATGGGAAAATTGTGGAGCATCGACGCGGTGAACCGACACGGCAACACCGCCGCGTGGGGAACGCTGTCGCAGATCTCCGAATCCCCGCTGAAAGAGAATCTTCTCTATGTGGGAACCGATGACGGACTCATCCAAGTGAGCGAGGACGGCGGCGCGAAATGGAACAAGATCGAAAAGATCTCGGGGGTTCCCGAACTGGCGTACTGCACAGTGGTGGCTGCATCCAAACTGAATGAGAACGTTGCGTATGCAGCGTTCGATAATCATCAGCAGGGGGATTTCAAGCCGTATCTGTTAAAGAGCGACGATAAAGGGAAGTCCTGGAAACTCATCTCAAACAATCTCCCCGCGAACGGCTCGGTGAAATCGTTTGCCGAGGACCATGTCGATCCGAATCTGCTCTTTGTCGGAACGGAATACGGACTCTTCTTCACGAACAACGGAGGAAAGATCTGGACACAGCTCAATTCCGGTCTGCCGCTCATTCCGGTGAAGGATATGGAGATACAGAAACGGGAGAACGATCTTGTGCTTGCCACGTTCGGGCGGGGATTCTATGTGATGGACGATTACACGCCGCTCCGCAATCTGAAGAATGAAACGCTGGAGAAGGATGCGGTTCTCTTCCCGGTGAAAGATGCGCTGATGTTCGTGGAGCGTGATCCGTTCACGGGAGATGACCAGGGGTGGCAGGGGGATAATTTCTATCATGCGTCCAATCCGCCGTTCGGTGCTACGTTCACGTTCTATCTTAAGGAAGCGCTGAAGACGAAGAAACAGCTCCGGAAGGATGCGGAGAAAGAAGCTGATAAGAAGAAGACAGACATCAAGATCCCGACCATCGACGAATCCAGAGCGGAGATCGACGAGGAAGCCCCTTCTATTATATATACCATCAAAGATGCATCCGGGAATATCGTCCGCAAACTGAAAGGGGAGAATACGGCGGGAATCAGCCGCATTGTGTGGGATCTTCGCTACTCCGCGCTCGACCCGGTGAGCAATTCATCCGCAGCGGACGGGAAGAACAGCGGCTGGTTCGTGATGCCGGGGAAATACTCGGTCACCGTTTCGAAGAAGGTGGATGGAGTCATGACACAGCTTGCCGGTCCGGTAGAGTTCGTCTGCAAACCGCTCGGCACATCGTCCGTACCGACAAAGGACCGTGCCGCGCTGGTCGCGTTCCAGCAGAAAGCATCCAAACTGCAGAGGACGATCCTCGCCGCGAATAATTACGTGAGCGATGTCAGGTCGAAACTCGGCGCAGTGAAAGCATCGCTGATGCAGACCCAGTCCGACGTAACGCCGCTGGTGCAGAAGGTGCGTCAGTTGGAAGTGAGACTCATCGCAATGAAACGGGCATTCAACGGCGACGATGTCATCTCGCGCAGGAATGATACCGCACCGGCAGGGATCCTCTCACGGCTGAATTCGCTGACAGAAAGTTTCTTCAGCTCCACGGCAGATCCGACGGGGACTCAGCAGAAAGCGTATCAGATAGCGGTGGAAGATTTCGATGTGCAGTATCAGGAGTTGAAGAAGATATCCGAGACGGAGATTCCTGCGCTGTATAAAGAGATGAGTGCGGCGGGTGCGCCGTATATTCCGGGGCAATTGCCGGAGTGGAAGAAGGAGTAAAAAAGCCATCCGCGAAGATCGCTAAGAATCGCGAAGAAGAGCTCTCCACGCCTGCACCAAAGGTGTCCCTTCGGGACCCGCCATCTTTTTGGCGGGAATAACACGAATAATCACGAAAATATTTTCTCTCGCAAAGACGCTAAGGCGCAAAGGAGATATGTAAAAGTTGCAGTTCACTGTCATTCCGAACGAGCCCGGATGTTACACTTAGCGCAGTGAGGAATCTGATCGTAAGATCAGTAGAGTAAAAGAAATCATCCGCGAGGCCCCAAAGGGGCAGGCACGCGAAGAATCGCGAAAAAGAGCTGTCCACCAATAACACGAATAGAACTGTTGTTGGTCAACCTCCCTGAAAAAAAGGAAATCGATATGGAATTTTTTCGAAGTGTCACGATATCGGTGGCTATAATACTGCTTTCGAAAATGCTGCCGGCGCAGGATGTATCGATCACTGATTTCCGGATTCCCAAATCGCAATTCCACACATTGCAGTTCACCCTGAACGGAGATGTTGGCCAAAATCGACAAGGGGGTGGTTCATATATGACCGGTTCTTCTTCGTGGAACAATTATCGGTTACAAGCGGAAGATCAGCTCTTTTATAACAGTGAAGAACGAAGCTATTCTTTCGAAGCAATCGTGCAGGGGGCAACAGTCGGTAATGAGAATCATTTCCATCAAACGACAATTCTGCCGAAAGAACAACTTCAAGTATATCGGAATGATGGTATCAGCATCTATTACGGAGGTCAATATTCGCATTACATAACTGCTGACAAATTCTATTGGTTTGTTAGTTCCGGCGGGAATGGTAATTATGAATATCGTCACAATTCCAATGAGCAGGATGGGGTGGTGCAAAGTGATGGATTCAACAAGATCCGGAATTTTTCGGTGAGTGTAATTGGAGGCATTGGTTTTGGCAAGATGAGGGATGCGCAGGTCGTGATCGTGATCCTGCGGATCATTGAGGATCTGAACAAGGATGGATACCTTGTCCGGGAATTATCCGGGGAAGAGGTGATGGAGCTTGCCTCTCTATACCAAACTGCGATTGCAACGAACGCATCGCATGAACGTCCCTCAAAATTTATCATGAAGATCATCTTTGATTTTTTGCTGGAAAAGAATGCGGTGACAGATGAGAAGATCATTGCTTATGCAGCAGGGCGGACCTCCGAAGTGATGCACGAACAGATCTATCCGCGGATGTTCGGGTGGAATATCCAGGCGGGTGTAGGGGCAAGTCATTCTGAACAACGGCAGTCCGCGCAGAGCTCGTATGAGCGGTTTCTGAGATCGGATGCGCGTGATCTCATGATCATCGGGAATTACGGGTATCCGCTGTCGACACTGCTGCATTCATATTCTTCGGCATCCATTGGGATCCCCATTATTGGACGGCAGAACCGCTTAAATTTTTCTGTCGGGTCCGGACTGACGTATGAACTCAGCAATAGGATCTCGTCAGATATTTCCGTTGCCTATAGCAGGTCCGCCTCGTTCACAACGGGGAATCTTTTTACCGATGAGCAGTTTGAATTCGGGAATACCTTCACGGCGTCAGCAGGTCTTAATTTCTTTATCGAAGACTTCATTTCACTTTCCGTTCAGACCGGCTATGTTGATAATCTTCGGCGATTGGAACAAGTATCGAATATGTCGAGAACTATTAACGATAATTATAATGTTACATTCGGTGTGAATTATCGGGTATTCTGAAGTGTGGTTCTCTCGCAAAGCCCCTAAGGGGCAGGTCGCTAAGACGCAAAGGATCATTGAATATTCTCAAATCAATGTCATTCCCCCAATTCAAATCCGTGTAAATCCACTTTTTCCGTGTCATCTGTGTTCTATTGATTTTTTAAAATGGCCTAATATGCCAAGAGATTTTTGACGAAAAAAATTTACTTTCGGGGAAAATCTCGGTAAGATTACTGCATCAAAAAAGATCCTCAAGGAATTCATTTCGACTCACTGCTACCGCATTACAAAACTGGCAACACCCAACTCTCCCCACAATCATGGAGTCCATTATGATGTACAATCGCAGTGTAAGAATATCCGCTGTACTGTTTCTTGTTTCGATGATGCTATCCGCGCAGGACGTGTCGATCACTGATTTCCGCATTCCGGAATCACGGTTCCACACCATGCAATTTATGTTGAATGGAGAACTGAGCGCTAACCGTCAGGGAGGGAGTCCGACGTGGACCAGTTCAATGTCACGCAGCAATTATCAGATATCAGCAGAACATCAGCTTTCCTATAACAGTGAAGAACGAAGCTATGGTTTTCACATGCTCTTGAGAGGGACATCGTATGGCAATGAAAACCGGTATAATCAGACTACCTTTCTTCCGAATGAACAGATCCAATCCTATCGAAGTGATGGACTGATGATCTTGTATGACGGACAATATTCCCCTTACATATCTCCCGATGAACTGTATTGGTACGCGGCTTCGAGCGGGTTCGGAACATATGACTTCCACCACACATCCCTCGAACAGGATAAGGTGAATCAGGGTATCGGATTCAACAAGTATCAAATCTTTAATATCAATATTCGCGGGGGAATCGGGTACGGCAAAATGCGGGATGCCCGGTCCGTCATAGTCGTTATGCGCATTATTGAGAACCTTACGCAGGATGGATATCTTCTGCGGTCGTTGACGCGGGAAGAGATCATAGAATTAGCGGCGCAATATCAGACGGCGGTGGCGGTGAATAGTTCACATGAACGTCCTTCGAAATTCATTATGAAGATCATCTTTGACTATCTGCTCGAAAAAGGTGCGGTCAACAATGAGAAGATCGTTGCCTATGCATCAGAACGGACCGCTGAAGTATTCCATGAACAGATCTATTCCAGAATGTTCGGCTGGACAATTCAGGCCGGTCTCAGCGTGGGACACAGTGAACAGAGATCGACCTCGCAATTTCCACCTGTGGGGTTCAATAAATCTGATGACCGAGACATCATCATCGAAGGGAAATATGGTTATCCCATATCGACACTTCTGCATTCTTTTTCGTCCATAGTGTTATTGGTCCCGGTCGAAGGTCGGCAGAACCGCGTGGGATATGACGTCTCAACTGGATTGACATATGAGCTCAGTGAAAGGATCTCTACGGATATTGGTGTCTCCTATTTCCGCACCGGTTCGTACATATCCGGTAATATGTACGGCGGTGACCGGTTTGAATTCGGGAATGTTCTCTCCGCTGAAGCCGGAGTGAATTTCTTCGTTGAGGACTTCATCACATTAACGGTGCGGGGAAGTTATTTTGACAATCTTAACAGAACGGAAAGGACATCGTACGCGACAAGAAGTATTTACGACAGCTACGATCTCACCTTCGGTGTGAATTACCGTATTTTCTAACAAATTCTCCGATATTTTCAGTTTTTTCCGCACCGAAAATATCGTATCTTTGCACACAAAATTTGATTAATTAATCATCCGACAGTCGGTGTGAAGCTGATTGTCGGATCCGTGTGCAAGGAGCGATCATGCCAACCAAATTCAAGAACGAAGCGTTTACCGATTTCAGCAAGCCGGCCAATAAAAAAGCGATGGAAAAAGCACTGACGAAGGTCCGTGCTGAGTTAGGGAAAGAACATCACATCGTCATCAACGGTCAGAAGATCACCACTCCCGAGAAACTCTATTCCTACAATCCTTCCAAACCGTCCGAAGTGGTCGGCATCTTCCAGAAAGCGAATGTCGACTTAGCGACGAAAGCAGTGGAAGAAGCGGCGAAAGCATTCGAAACATGGAAGAACGTCCCGGCAAAGAAGCGCGCGGACTATCTCTTCAAAGCGGCATCACTCATGCGCAAACGGAAATTCGAGTATTGCGCGATGCTCACATACGAGGTCGGCAAATCGTGGGCCGAAGCGGATGCGGATACGGCGGAAGCGATCGACTTCCTGGAATTCTATGGACGCGAGATGCTCCGTCTTGCAGCACCTCAGCCGCTGACGAAAATTGCCGGCGAGAAGAATGAACTGCGCTACATCCCGCTCGGTGTCGGCGTCTGCGTTCCTCCGTGGAATTTCGCACTCGCGATCCTCGTCGGTATGACCTCCGCAGCAGTCGTTGCAGGTAACACCGTCGTGCTGAAACCGTCATCGGACTCACCGGCGATCGGATATAAATTCTTCCAGCTGATGGAAGAGGTCGGTCTGCCGAAAGGCGTCATCAATTTCATCACTGGTCCCGGAGGCGCTGTCGGCGATACGATGGTTGCACATCCGAAGACCCGTTTCATATCGTTCACCGGTTCGAAGGAAGTCGGCATTCACATCAACGAACTCGCAGCAAAAGTTGCTCCCGGACAGATCTGGCTGAAACGCGTCATCGCGGAGATGGGCGGCAAAGATTCCATCCTCATCGACAGCGAGACGGATCTTGATGCAGCTGCACAGGCGACCGTCGCTTCGGCGTTCGGTTTTCAGGGACAGAAGTGTTCCGCAGCATCGCGTGCGATCGTCGTCGCATCGGTCTATGACAAGTTCGTGGAGAAGGTCGCTGAGCGGACGAAGAAACTGACCGTCGGACTTCCTGAAGACAGCACAACGTACATGGGACCGGTCGTGAATAAAGGTTCCATGGAAAAGATCCTTCAATATATCGCAACAGCAGTGAAAGAAGGCGGAAGACTCGTTGCCGGCGGCAAGCATCTCGGCGACGAAGGATGGTTCGTTGAACCGACCGTCATCGCTGATGTCGATCCGATGGGGACCATCTCTCAGGAAGAGATCTTCGGTCCGGTCATGGCTATCATCAAAGCGAAGGATTTCGATCACGCATTGGAGATCGCGAACAATACCGAATTCGGTCTGACCGGCGGCGTGTGGACGAAGAACAAGAAGAAGCAGGAACGCGCGAAGAACGAATTCCACGCAGGCAATTTCTACATCAACCGCAAGATCACCGGCGCACTCGTCGGTGTGCATCCGTTCGGCGGATTCAACATGAGCGGAACGGATTCAAAAGCGGGCGGCCGTGATTATCTGCTGCTCTTTACACAGGCAAAATTGATCTCGCATAAAATTAAATGACACCCTTTGTAGAGACGGAAAATTGTCCGTCTCTACAATAACCAATTACGAGGAGTTCCAATGAAAATCCATGAGTACCAGGGCAAAGACATTCTCAGAAAATTCGGCGTTCCCGTCCCGCGCGGCGAAGTGGCATTCTCCGTTGATGATGCAGTGAATGCGGCAAAACGTCTCGGCGGAAGCGTGTGGGTTGTGAAAGCGCAGATCCATGCCGGCGGACGCGGTAAAGGGGGCGGAGTGAAGGTGGCGAAGAGTCTGGATGAAGTGAAGAATTATGCGAAGCAGATCCTCGGCATGACGCTCATTACCCATCAGACCGGACCGGAAGGCCGACTCGTGAAACGCCTGCTCATCGAAGAAGGGGCGAACATCGATAAAGAAATGTATGTCGGTATCACTCTGGACCGTGCACAGTCCAAGAACGTGGTGATGGTCTCCACCGAAGGCGGAATGGAGATCGAGAAAGTTGCCGAAGAACATCCCGAGAAGATCGTGAAAGAGACGATCGAACCGGCGGCAGGATTCCAATCCTTTCAGGCGCGGAAACTCGCATTCGCACTCGGACTCAGCGGCGATGCACACAAGAATGCCGTGAAGTTTTTGATGTCCTTATACAAAGCATATGAAGCGACCGATGCGTCGCTGTTCGAGATCAATCCTCTTGTCATTACGAAAGAGGGAAATGTGATCGCGCTGGATGCCAAAGTGAACTTCGACGATAACGCACTCTTCAGACATCCTGAATTCGCCGAACTGCGCGACCTGGAAGAAGAGGATCCGTCGGAAGTTGAAGCATCGAAATCGAATCTGAACTACATCAAGCTGGACGGCAACGTCGGCTGCATGGTGAACGGCGCAGGTCTTGCGATGGCGACGATGGATATCATCAAACTGGCAGGCGGCGAACCGGCGAACTTCCTTGATGTCGGCGGCGGAGCGAATGCCACCACGGTAGCAAGCGGATTCAAGATCATCCTGTCGGACAAGAATGTGAAAGCGATCCTCATCAACATCTTCGGCGGAATCGTTCGTTGTGACCGTGTTGCGAACGGCGTCGTGGAAGCCGCGAAGGTCGTCGATGTGAAGATCCCGATCGTCATCCGTCTTGCCGGCACGAATGCGGATATTGCGGCGGACATCCTGCGCAATTCCGGTATGAGCTTCCTTGTTGCCGAGAATCTGAAAGATGCAGCGGATAAAGTGACGAAGGCGCTGGCGGCGTAATAATTCTATCTATTGTCATTGCTTCGTCGAGACGCTAATGGCGTTCCTCATCGCAATGATAATTTTATTCTCTCTTGGGACTAAGACCCCGACGCTTGTGTCGTCATTCCGGCGAATGCCGGAATCCAGATCCTGGATGCCAGCGTACGCTGGCATGACAAAACCTCGCTGCTTTCGGCGAGGTTCTTTATTTTGATTCGAAATCCTTAAATCATCTCATGTCCATCTACGATAAATACGAAGCGGTCATCGGACTTGAGGTCCACGCTCAGCTCTCCACAAATTCCAAGATCTTCTGCGGATGCTCAAATACATTCGGCAGCGCGCCGAACTCCAATGTTTGTCCCGTCTGCCTCGGCATGCCGGGCGTTCTTCCCGTTCTCAATAAGCAGGTAGTGGAATACGCCATCCGATTAGGACTTGCAACGCATTGTTCCATCACACCTACATCCATCTTCGCACGAAAGAATTATTTCTATCCCGACCTTCCGAAAGGATACCAGATCTCGCAATATGAGGAGCCGATCTGTCAGCACGGCTATGCGGATATCGAACTTGAGGACGGAACGGCGAAACGAATCGGCATCACGCGCATTCACATGGAAGAAGATGCCGGCAAGTCCATCCACGATATGGACATCGATACATTCGTTGATGTGAACCGCTGCGGAACTCCATTGTTGGAGATCGTCAGCGAACCGGATATGCATACATCGAAAGAAGCGTATTATTATCTGTATTCCATCTGGCAGACCGTGAAATATCTCGGCATCTGTGACGGAAATATGGAAGAGGGAAGTCTCCGCTGCGACGCGAACGTGTCAGTCCGCTTAAAAGGCGAGACGAAACTCGGGACGAAAGCAGAATTGAAAAATATGAACTCGTTCCGCAATGTGGAACGGGCGATCGACTACGAGATCAAACGTCAGATAGACTTGATCGAAGACGGTGGTACGGTTGTGCAGGAAACACTCCTGTGGAACGCGGAAAAGAATATTGCAACTTCCATGCGAAGCAAAGAAGAAGCGCACGATTACCGCTATTTCCCGGATCCGGATCTTGTCCCTGTTGTCGTGGATAAAGCGTGGATCGCTTCGGTTGAAAAACTCCTTCCCGAACTTCCCAAAATTCGCCGCAAACGGTTCGTGGAATCGTATAAACTTCCTGTGTATGATGCTGATGTTTTGACGCAGGAACGCGAACTGGCCGATTATTTCGAATCCGCCGTGAATCAATTATCGAAAAAGAATGACGAGAATGTGAAATCGGTCAGCAATTGGGTGATGACCGATGTGCTGAGAGTGATGAACGACGAGAAACTTTCCATCACGGATTTTCCTGTCTCTCCCGAGAATCTCGCTGCGATGCTGAATCTGATCATCGACGGCACCATCAGCGGAAAGATCGCGAAAGATGTTTTTGAAGAGATGCTCAAGACGAAGGAACATCCGAAGTCCATCGTTGAGAAAAAAGGACTGGTGCAGATCTCGGATACCGGCGCGATCGAAACGGAGATCGATGCCATCCTTGCGAAATTCCCGAATGAAATTGCCCGTTTCCGCGGCGGCGATGCGAAGCTGATGGGCTTCTTCGTCGGTGAGACGATGAAAGTGATGAAGGGGAAGGGGAATCCGAAAGTTATTAATGAGATCCTACGGAAGAAACTTGAGCAAAACAATTAACCTTTGTGGTAAGTAAATATTCAAGTTACAATTAGCACGGGTCGCCACGAAAGCACAAAGACACAAAATCCCACGAATTTTATTTTTAGTGTTTCCTTTGTGCCTTAGTGCCTTTGTGGCGAAAGATCTTAACACTTACAACAATCATCATTCACTTTCTTTGATACGAGAATTCCTATGAGAACCAAAATTATCGCCGGCAACTGGAAAATGAACAACGATATCCCGCAGTCCATCGAACTGATCAATGGATTGAAAACCGCTCTTGCGGCACAGTCCGTGAAAGCGACCGTCATCATCTGTCCCCCGTACACATCACTCGGCGTCGCGCAGCAGCTCATTGCCGGTTCGGTGATCAAACTCGGCGCGCAGGATGTTTCTCTGTATGACAGCGGCGCATACACGGGAGAGGTCTCCGTTGCAATGCTGAAATCGGCCGGCTGTTCCTACATCATCGTCGGACATTCCGAACGCCGTCAGTATCATCACGAGACGAACGAAGTGATCAATCAGAAAGCGAAGAAAGTTTTGGCGGGCGGACTCATCCCGATCATCTGCGTCGGTGAGACTCTCGAAGAACGCGAAAAGAATATCACGAACGATGTGCTTACCACTCAGGTGAAAGGATGTCTCGCAGGACTTCCGGCAGCGGATGTGGAAAAGTCCATCGTCGCATATGAACCTGTCTGGGCCATCGGCACCGGAAAGACCGCATCAAAAGAGCAGGCGGAAGAAGCACATCGTGTGATCCGCAGCGTCATCGCAGGATTGTATTCGAATGAGACGGCGGAAAAAGTGGTGATCCAATACGGCGGCAGCGTGAAGGCGGACAATGCTAAGGAACTTCTTTCACAGCCGAATATCGACGGAGCATTGGTCGGCGGCGCATGCCTGAAAGCGGATTCGTTCACAGCGATCATCACGGCGGCGTAAGATCATTTCCATGCATTCATACTTTCGGAACATAGTGCCGGTCATATTCATCGTGACCGGCATTGTTTTTTTCGGCTGTTCCGCTACAAACGAATCGACATACGGATCGAATGCCCGGTATTTCCGCGGGATCGATTCTCTGTTCGTCTCTGCCTATTCGAATTATGAGCTAGGGAAGTATGATGCGGCGCTCAAGCAGTTCAATCTTCTCGCGGCGGTGGATTCACTCTACATCCATTACGAAGGATATGCCTTCCGCGCACAATGTCTGCTCAATCTCGGCTACGGCGGTGTCGGACTTTCATCGCTGGACACTGCGATCGTATTTGCTTCACGGCGGCGGATCTCCAACATCATTGACTCTTCAGTGATCAAAGCTGATCTCATCCAATACAAAACGGAATTTCCGAATCTTCCTCAATATCTTCAAAGGTCCGGCGGCTTTTTGCCGTACGATTCACTTCCGCGTCCCATTGAATATCTCAATGCACGATATCCTGAAGCGGCTTTGAAAAATCATTTGAGCGGATTTGTCATTATCGAGTTCCGTTTGAATGCGCAAGGAAATGTCACAGCCATGCAGATCAATGAATCCTCCGACAAGATCTTTAACGAATCGGTCCTTGCCGCTGCCGACAAATGGAGGTTCACACCGCTGATCAAAAAAGGCCGAAAAACCCCCTCAAAATTGATGATTCCCTTCCGTTTTCGCGTAAAATAGAGGCAAGATTTCTCTTGGTTTCAGGGGGGTCGTGTGTTATATTTACGTTGTTTTCCACTGTAAAAGCTGTCAAAACAACGAAAATTCAACAATTTCGAGTCATAGTTGAACAACTTGCTCTTTCGATTCTCAGTTTATCTATTCGTTTCATTCCTCGTCGTAAACACACTATTTTCCCAGCAGTTGTTCCTCGAAAATGGCGCGCCGTCGCACCCGAATGTGCTCGGTTTTGGCGCAAAAACGCGTGCTATCATCGACCTTGCCGGCGAGTGGGACTACAGTCTCGACAACGGTGCCACCTGGAATAAAGTTAAGATCCCCGCAGCGGCAAACTACGAAGGAAAGATCATCTACCGCCGGAAATTCTCTGTAACCGAAGCGTCCATCATCAGCAATGCATTCAAGTTCGTTTCGTACGGCATGAACTACTCCTCCGAGGTCTATCTCAACGAGACATTCGTCGGGAAACATGAAGGGGGCTACACGTCGTTCGAGCTGACCATTCCCGAGAATATCATCCAGGTCGGCGAAGAGAATGTCGTGCGCGTTGTTGTCGATAATTCGCTGAACTACCGCTCCACATTCCCGCCGCGCCCTCAGGTGAGCGGACGTAAGAATTACAACGGCATCCTCCGCGATATCTTCATTGTCGCTTCTCCCAAAGTGTGGATCGATCATCTGAATGTAACTGTCGATGCGATCGAACCAAAGTCGACACGGCTGAATGTTGTCACCACCATTAGTGCAAAAGATATCCGTTCGATGGCGCAGTTCTCCGGGAAGAATTTTCAGCTGAGCGCCGAAGTGACGGAGGTCAGTTCCGGTACTGTTATCGGTAAACCGTTCATTGTTGCCGTGTCGCCCGAATCGGAAAAAGATGTCACGGCAAAGATCCAGGTCTCCATTCCCGGCGCTAAACTCTGGTCCCCCGATGCACCCGAATTGTATTCCATCCGCGTTTCATTCTCTGCGGTGGAAGGGAAAAAGGATTCTCTCATCGATGAGTCGAGCATCTCCACCGGCATCCGAACCTTCACCAAGGATAATACAACGCTCCTGTTCAACGGCGCACCCGTGAATTTGCGCGGCGTGGTGTGGATCGAGGACTGTGAGAAACACGGCAGCGCGATGTCATATGAAGAGATGGAGAAGGATGTTGCACTGATCAAGAATCTCGGTGCGAATGTCGTGCGCGTTGGATTCACACCTCCGCATCCGTTCTTCATCCAACTCTGTGACCGCTACGGTCTGTTCGTTCTTGAAGAGATCCCGAATATCGAGATCCCGGAAAAAATTATGGCGGCTGAAAATTACCGCTCACTCGTCACGAATTATCTGAAAGAGATGATCGCACGCGACATCGCGAGTCCTTCGGTGATCGCGTGGGGACTCGGAGAAGGAAGCACCTCCGCGGAGGATCACGGCGACGGTTTCATCCAGCAGCTTCATCACACCGCAAAATCGTTGGACGACCGGATGACTTATTCGCTCACGCCGGACCCGGATGATCAGACATCCTCCATCACGGATATTGCAGCGATCTCCATCATGTCCGCCGATGTAAAAGCATTCCGGGCGCGGCTGAGTGAGTTCAAAGAATCCAATCCGAAGCGGCCGATCATTGTTGCGGGATACGGCCGGCCGGCGGAAGCGGGAAACCGGAACGGTTACAGCGATCCGAACTCTCAGGAAGCGCAGGCGCGGTACATCCATCAGCGGTTCGCCGCCATCAAAGACCTGAATATTGCTGGTTCAATGATCTTTGCGTTCAACGATTTCAGAAGCGATCGTCCGATCATGAGTATCAGACCGATCCTGCGTGAAGTGCACACGATCGGTATCGTCGAACAGGACCGTGAGAAAAAGACAGCGTATGATGTTGTTCATTCATTGTATCATGACCAGAAAGTGTCGGCACTTCCCATCGGCACGTTTGTCCCGAATTCACCGTATATCTACGTGATCATCGGACTGGTGCTGTTGGTCAGCTTTGCCTGGCTGTGGAATGGCAATCGCCGGTTCCGCGAGAGCACGCGCCGCGCAGTATTGAACTCCTACAATTTCTTCGCCGATATCCGCGATCAGTTCACTCTGCCGCTGTTCCATACGACCATTACGGCAGTGATCATTTCCATCACATTCTCTGTGATCTTCTCCAGCGTTCTCCATCATTTCAGGACGAGTCTTGCGCTGGATTACATCCTGTCGCATCTGCTCTCGGACAATTTCAAACGCATCCTCATTACCATGGCGTGGGATCCGCTCCTGAGTATCGGATATCTTACCGGAGTGATGATCGTCTGGTTCATCCTTCTTACCGTTCTCATCCAGCTCTTTGCCATGATGGCTCGGGTGAAGATCCGTATGTTCCATTCCTATTCCATCGCGGTATGGACTGCGCTTCCGTGGGCATTCTTCATTCCCGTCGGCATGATCCTCTACCGGGTGCTTCAAAGTGAATCGTATGTTCCGTGGGTGATGGGTCTGGTCGCATTCATGTCCGTATGGGTCTACTTCAGAACGTTGAAGGGGATCTCGGTGATCTATCACGTGTACACGCCGAAAATGTACATGATCGGCTCAGTGTTCGTGCTGGTCGTGACCGGCGGTATCTACACATATTGTGATTATGCATTCTCTCTCACCGCATATGCGGAATTCTTTGCTTCACGTATTCTTCCATTCGTCAACTAAAATTCCGAACGCATGTATCTTTCCAAATTAGAGATCCTTGGCTTTAAATCGTTCGCGAATAAAGTGAACCTTTCGTTCGACGTCGGTATGACCGCGATCGTCGGTCCGAACGGCTGCGGAAAGACGAATGTTGTGGATGCCATCCGCTGGGCGCTCGGTGAACAGAAGCCGAGCCGTCTGCGCAGCGATAAGATGGAAGATGTGATCTTCAACGGAACGAAGAACCGCAAGCCGCTCGGTATGGCGGACGTTTCCCTCACCATCGAGAATACCAAAGGGATCCTTCCTTCAGAATACAAAGAAGTGGTCATCACCCGCCGCGTGTTCCGCTCGGGCGAATCCGAATATTATCTGAACAAGACACTCTGCCGTCTGAAGGACATCAAAGATCTCTTCATGGATACGGGAATGGGTTCCGATGCCTATTCCGTGATCGAGTTGAAGATGATCGAGACCATCCTCAGCGATAAGGCGGATGAACGCCGCCGTCTGTTCGAAGAAGCGGCCGGTGTGACGAAGTATAAAGTGCGGCGCAAAGAGACCTTCACGAAACTGGACCATGTGCAGCAGGATCTGATGCGCGTGCAGGATATCGTGAAAGAAGTGCAGAAGGCAGTGAACTCGCTCGAACGTCAGGCGAACAAAGCAGAACAATTCAATATCATCTCCCAGGAACTTCGGGCGAAGGAATTGGTCCTGCTCGAACGTGAGTATTTCGAGATCGTCAATTCAATCGATCCGCTGAAAGAGAAGCTCCTTACCGCTGTCGAAGATAAGAAGAAACTGACGGACGAACTTTCATCCGAAGAGACACTGCTCGATACACTCCGCGAAGAACTCACATCGCTGGAAGAGAATCTGAATGTAGTGCAGACGGAACTGAACGAGCATCAGCAGAAGATCAATCTTTCGCAGCAGGCACGCGTGAAGGCGAATGAGCGGACGAACTCGCTGAACGAAGCGATTGACCGGTTTGCGAAGGACAAAGAGGAGCTTCAGCAGCAGCTTCCCGAACTCGAAACGCGTGCGGATGAATTGAAAGGTTCCATCGATCAGGTCCACGCGAATGTTCTGGCGTCGACTGCGCAGTATAACGAGAAGAAAGAAGAACTCGACAAGTTCACCGCTGAACTGGAAAAGAAGAAAGCGGAAGTGAAAGCGAAGCAGGATGAAGTGATCTCGCTGCTCCATGAGATCTCGTCCAAACGGAATGACTATGAACGGACGAAAGCGCGTCTTGAGAATATCAACGGACGGCTCGACTATTCCGGCGAAGAGAATGCGCTCTATACAACGGAGATCTCCAAGAATTCCGCCACGGTTGCCGAACTGACCTCGCAGGACCGGGACCTTCGGAAGAAATTCGCCGAAGCGGAATTGGTCGCGCTCACTGAGGAAAAGAAGAAATCAACGCTTCAAGAGGAGATCGAGGAGCAGAAGAACGAGGAATTCGAGATCCGCACCACCATCGAACGCCGCCGTTCCCGAATGGAATTCCTGAAAGGACTCGTTGAGAGTCACGAAGGATTCTCTGAAGGCGCAAAATATCTGATCGCGAACGATGAGTGGAACGACGCGATGCAGTCCACTGTGGCTGATGCATTTTCCACCGATGCAAAATACCGCGTAGCCATTGAAGCAGCGCTGGGTGATGTTGCAAGTTATCTCGTTGTGAACACCATCGATGAAGCCCACCGCGGAGTGGAACTGCTGAAAACGAGCAATAAAGGACGCGCTACATTTGTCTGCCTTGAATCGCTGCCGCACGTTCCGGATGATAAGCTCGACATCATCGAAGGCGGTGTGGTTGCATGGGCGAACGATATCGTGAAGTGCGACAAAAAGTATGATTCACTGCGTGATTTCCTGCTTGCCGGGACGATGATCGTGGAGGATGTGCAGACCGCTGCTGAACTCGTTCGTAAATATTTCTCCTTGAAGTGTGTCACGCTCGACGGCGAATTGGTGACCGGTTCCGGTATCCTCCGCGGCGGCAGCATTCAGGCCGAGGACGGCGGAATGCTCGGCAAAAAAACGCAGATCGAAGAACTGGAAAAAGAAACCGCATCGCTCGACGAACGGTTGGAATCACTGCGTAAACTGCTGGCGGAAAAAGAGCGGATGGTCGCGTCCATCGATGTGAAATCGCTCTTCGATGCCGCCAAGAAGATCGAACAGCAGATGACTTCCGTGGAAATGCGCATCGCTCAGATCGAATACGAGAAGAAGCGCATGGCGGAGAATGTGCAGCGGAATGATGCGGAGAATACCCGTCTTCGCGAAGAATCCAACGCACTGGCTGAAGAATTGAAAGGTCTCCTTCCTTCCATCGAAGCGCTGGAGAAGAAGAAGTCCGCTGCGGATAAGCAGTCCGGCGCGACGGCAAGTGAACTCGAGACGATGGAAGTGATGTGGAACGAGTTCTCGAAGGTCGCAACCGATGCACAGCTTGAGATGATGCGGCTGGAGAATGAAGAGAAGAATTCCGCGCGCGAGCTGGAATACACGAACGCGACCATCGCGAATCTGAAGAACACATTCGCCCAGCGCGATGTGGATATCGACAATGCGAACAAAGAGATCATCCGGTTGAAAGAAGATCTGCTGGTGAATGCCGGCGAACTCGCAGGACTCGACACTGAACTGAAAGAGATCGTTGAACGCAAACGCGTTGTGCAGGCCGATTTCAATGCAAAGCGGACCCAGTCCCACGACATTGAACTGAAACTGAAAGATGCCCGCCGTCTGCACGATACGTCGCTCTCCCGTTCGCACGAACTGGAGATGAAGATCTCCGAACTGACGATGCGCGCGCAGAATATCGTCGCCCGCGGCAAAGAGGAATTCGAATACACAGTGGAACTGAAGGAATTCGCGGCGGAGGATGTGTTCGATATCGAAGCGGCAAAAGAAGAGACCCGTCAGATGAAGGATAAGATCCGTTCGCTCGGCGCCGTGAACTTCGCTGCATTCGACGAATATAAGACGGAAAAGGAACGACTGGAATTCATCACCACGCAGCGCGAGGATCTGATCGAAGCGGAAAAGACCTTGATGCAGACGATCGAAGAGATCAATAACACGGCGCAGAAGGAATTCCTGAATACATTCGACAAGGTCCGCGAGAATTTCATCGCGACCTTCAAAGGATTGTTCGATGAAGGTGACGAGTGCGATCTGCAGCTGGAGGACGGAGTTGATCCGCTCGAAGCGAGGATCGAGATCACTGCAAAACCGCGCGGAAAACGTCCGACCTCCATCGATCTGCTCTCCGGAGGAGAGAAGACATTGACGGCTATCGCGCTCCTGTTCGCGATCTATCTTGTGAAACCGTCCCCGTTCTGTATCCTGGACGAAGTGGACGCGCCCCTCGATGATTCCAATATCGACCGGTTCGCGCGTATCATCAGAAAATTCAGCGACAACACTCAGTTCATCATCGTAACGCACAACAAACGGACGATGGAAGCGGCGAATGCGATGTACGGTGTAACGATGGAAGAGCAGGGCGTCTCGAAACTGGTCTCCGTCCGATTCAACGAGAATAAAATAGCAACGCAATGACTGATGCTACGCAACATTCCTAAAACACTTGTCATTCCCGCATGTTCTTGGCGGGAATCTATAAAATTGGATGCCCGACTAAAGCATTCGGGCATGACAGTTATTTTATGATTCATGTTTTTTGCGTAACGTCCGAAAATATTAATGCCGGTGTTTCATTTCAGCCGATGGACCATGGAGAATCAATTCACCTATACAGTCTTTACGGATTTCGACGGGACCATCGCCGTGAACGATATCGGTGATGCGATGTTCGAACATTTCGGCGACACCGGGGTCTGCACAAAAAGTTTTGAGGAATACCGCAGCGGAATGATCGATGCGCGCGACTGCTGGAGGAAAGGCTTCTCAACGGTCGGTCCGGTAACGAAAGATGAGTTCACGGCTTTCGCGCTGAGTCATTCGGCAGACAGACATTTTTCTTCGTTCATCGAATTCTGCCGTCAGCATGAGATCCCGGTGACGGTGCTGAGTGACGGATTTGATGCATATATCGATCCGTTCATGGCACGGGAAGGATTGTCGAACCTGCCGTTGTTCTGTAACAGGCTTCAATTCAATCCGGATGGTTCGGTGGAACCTGTTTTTCCGTATACCGACGCTGATTGTTCACGTTGCGCGAACTGCAAACGGAATCATCTGATCACGCGGTCGAATGACGATCAGGTGATCGTCTATATCGGCGACGGGATCTCGGACCGTTGTCCGGTAAAATTCGCAGATGTCGTGTTCGCGAAAGATTCTCTGGTCAGTTATTGCGAGACGAATAATATCACGTTCCACCGGTTCACCGATTTTTCGGAAGTATTAAAGACATTCCGCACACTCGTTGAAACGAAGAAACCGCGCAAACGCCGGACGGCGGAACTGGCGCGCAAAGAGATCTTTTTGGGAGAATGACACTATCATGGATATCCGGCTGAAAATATTTGAAATGCGCAGTTATACTCCCATCCCGTTTCTTCTGGTGATGGTGATCTTTGCCGAACCGACCGTTGAATCACTGATCGCCGGTTTCGTTGTTGCGCTCATCGGTGAAGCGATCCGATTCTGGGGTGTTTCCATCGCCGGAAGTGAGACCCGTACGACCGGTGCAGTCGGCGCGACCAATCTTATCACGGATGGACCGTTCGGTCATGTCCGCAATCCGCTGTATGTCGGAAATATCCTTATGTATATCGGCTGCAGCGTCATGTCCAATGCGTATCCGCCGTATCTCGCCGTTGTGACATTCCTGTGGTTCTCCCTTCAGTATCATTTGATCGTTTCCCGCGAGGAGGAGCATCTCCGTTCCGCGTTCGGGACCGAATACGCGACATATTGTAATAATGTGCCGCGCTTTATGCCGCGTCTTTCACGATATGCCGGTGAACATTCATTCCACCGTGAACCGAATTTTTCACGCGGTATCCAGTCCGAAATGAGAACGCTGCAGGCCTTTGGCGCAGTGGTGCTGCTGATCGTCGCCCGGTATTTCATCCGATAACATGAAACAGCGCTTGATGATGATAGCGGGGGAAGCGTCCGGCGACCTGCACGGTGCCGGTGTCGTCCGCGAATTGAAGCGGATGAATCCTGCTGTGGATATCTTCGGCATCGGCGGCGATAAGATGCAGAAGGAAGGGATGACGCTGACATATCATGTGCGTGAAACTTCCTTTATGGGATTTGTGGAGGTCGTAAAACATCTTCCGCTTATCTGGTCCGTTGAGAAGACGCTCGAACAATTGTTGGTGCTGAAACGTCCTGATGTTGTGGTGCTGATCGATTATCCGGGATTCAATCTGCGGTTTGCACGCATTGCAAAGAAACACGGAATCAAGGTCGTCTATTATATCAGTCCTCAGGTCTGGGCGTGGAAAAAAGGACGCGTGAAGAAGATGGCAGGCACGATCGACAAGATGCTGGTCGTCTTTCCGTTTGAAGTTCCGATCTATGAGAAAGAACAGATCCCTGTTCAATTCGTCGGACATCCGTTGGTGGACGAGATGAAGGATGTGATGACGAAGGAACAGTTCTGCAAACGGTATGATCTTGCTCCGGAAAAGAAATTCATCGCGGTGATTCCGGGGAGCAGAAAACAGGAGATCGAAAATCTTTTCTCGG
Organism: Bacteroidota bacterium; assembly: GCA_049317705.1. Taxonomy (GTDB): domain Bacteria; phylum Bacteroidota; class Ignavibacteria; order UBA10030; family UBA8401; genus UBA8401. The sequence goes on from JBMOHT010000014.1 coordinate 25,346, forward strand.
TGATGGTACGCTCAGCAGCAGAATGTGCCGGAGAGAGGAAAGAAGTGGTCGTTGCTGTTGCTCCGAATCTGCCCATGGAATTGTATCGGCAGCATCTTCCGCCGAATGTGCATGTGAACGTGAAATTCATTCAGCATGCCACCCACGAAGTGATGAAGTATGCTGAATTCGCATTCGTCACTTCGGGGACGGCAACATTGGAGACAGCATGTGTGGGGACGCCGATGGTGGTCGTGTATAAAACATCAATGCTGACATATGCGATCGCGAAATTTGTCGTGAAGATCAAAAATATCTCCTTGGTGAATATCGTTGCGGGAAAAACGGTCGTCCCCGAGATGGTGCAGGGAGATGCAACGGTCGATAATCTTGTCCGTGAAGCACGTGCTGTGATCGATTCGCCTGAACGGTATGATGCGATGAAGCGTGAATTGGATGACGTGCGGCTGAAACTCGGCGGGACCGGAGCTTCACTGCAGGTGGCAGAAGCGGTCATGGCGATATGAGAAAGAAACTGCTGCTCATTGCGCTGAGGACCATATTGTGGCGTGTCGTGCTGCTCTGGTGCAAAAGTCTGCGCATCACGTTTGTGAATGGTGAGAAGCTCGGTCAACTGCGGACGGAAAAGAAAAAGTATGTTGCTGCCTTTTGGCATGGTTCAATGTTCGTCGGATGGTTCCTTCACCGTCCGGTAAGAGGCGGACGAACATCGGCACTCGTCAGTCAGAGTAAGGACGGAGAATTCCTCTCGACGATCCTGGAACGGTGGAGCTTTTCGATGATCCGCGGTTCCAGTCACATCGGCGGGAAAGAAGCGATGCAGCTGATGGTGGACGCGGTGAAAAGCGGAAGCGCACTCGCGATCACACCGGACGGTCCACGCGGACCGATCCGTGAGATGAAAATGGGAGCCGTCCGGACAGCACAGCGGGCGAATGTTCCGTTGGTCCTTGCCGGGATCGCGATGAAGAAGAAGAAACTACTGCGAAGCTGGGACAAATTTGAAGTGCCGATGCCGTTCTCGAAGGTCGCTGTCCATTACAGTGAACCGATCATGGTGCCGGCAGAATTGACGGGTGAGCCGCTGGACCGGTTCAAAAAAGAGATGGAACAACTGTTGAATCAATTGACATTGGATGCTGAGCGGACACTGACAGGCGGTAATGCGTGAAACCGAATCCGTTCTTTTTTCCTTTAGCGTTATTGTATGGATCAGCAGTACGGCTGCGGAATCTGTTCTTTGATATTGGAATATTTGCGAGCGTTGATGTGGGCGTTCCTGTGATCTCGGTCGGAAATCTTACTGCCGGCGGTACGGGAAAAACTCCCATCGTGAGGGAAATTGCAAACCTCATTCAGGGGTCCGGTAAGAAAACAGCAGTCATTAGCAGAGGATATGGTCGTCAGTCAACAGGAACAGTGATCGTCAGTGACGGAACGAAGATCCTCACCGATGCAAAGATGTCCGGTGATGAACCGATGATGATCGCGAAGGGTCTTCCCAACATTATTGTTGTGGTCGATGAGGACAGGGTCCGCGGAGCCCGGACGGCAATCGATGAATTAGGAGCGGAAGTGATCGTGCTTGATGACGGATTCCAGCACCGCAGGATCCGTCGCACGAAGAATATCGTTCTGATGGATGCACACCACATGCCGTTCGATACTATGTTGCTTCCTGCCGGGTTCCGCAGAGAGCCGATGAGCAGTCTGAACAGAGCGGATGTAGTGCTCGTCACAAAAGCGGATGACAAGGAATCTTCTGAGGTGCTGTTGAATGATGAACGGTTGAGTATGATCCAGAAACGGTTCTCCAGTTCTTTCGTCCCGTCCGGAGTGAAACACTGTTCCGGCGGAGTGAAGCAGTCACTGGAGATACTGAAAGGACATTCTGTTATCGCGCTGTGCGGTATTGCTTCACCGGATTCGTTCCGAAAGAGCATCGAATCGTGCGGCGCCGTTGTAAAAGAATTGTTCGCGTTCGATGATCATCATCAGTTCACACGCGATGAAGTGGAAGCGGTTGTTGCATCATTCCGGCGTCATAAGGCGGATTTTATCCTTATGACGGAAAAGGACGGCGTGAGATTGTCGGAAATGTTAGGATCGTTCGATCATCTTCCTGTATCGTGTCTGATGATGGAAGTTGAATTCCATCAGGAAGCTCTTTGGAAACAGTTTGTGCTGGAGGCATAGGAAATGAAGATCGCGGTGACGGATACCGGAAGACCGGTCAAGCAAAAATTATATGTGGATTGGCTCCAGTCATTCGATGCGAATGCACAATTGGTGAATGTCTCTTACACATCGGAAGAGCATGATCTCTCGGAATTTGACGGTCTGGTATTGACCGGCGGTGAAGATGTCGATCCGCTTCTCTCCAAAGCTTCACCGGTCGAATTGGTCGAGGCAATCGACCGTCAGCGGGACGATCTTGAGTTCCACCTGCTGGACCAAGCGATAAAATTGAAGATGCCGATCCTCGGGATCTGCCGCGGACTTCAGGTGACGAATGTCTTTCTCGGCGGAACGCTCATTGCCGATCTGCCGAACGCGGGTTATCGTCCGCACACCGCAGCAAAGGATGAACCGGTGATGCATCATACGGTGAGAGTGAACGAGGATTCTATCCTCAACACAGTGACCGGCAGGAAGAACGGACAGATCAATTCCTATCATCATCAGGCGGTGCTTGAATCGGCTCCCGATCTGCTCGTGACGGGACAGTCTGAAGACGGAGTTGTGGAAGCATTGGAATGGAAAGAGAGAGCAGGGAAGTCCCCGATGCTGCTGGTGCAATGGCATCCGGAGAGGATGACCGACAGGAGCAATCCATTTACGACGGCAGTTGGTTCCTTTTTCTTTACGGAAGCGAAAAAATTTAATTCAACGAAGTAATACTGCGCAGTGATGCGCAATTTGTTCAACAGTGGGCCCGAGGCCCGAAAGGAACAGTGAGTTATGAAACTTTCCGATTATAAATATCCGGTTCCGCGCAATCTTATTGCGAAATATCCGGCGAATCCGCGCGATCATGCACGTCTGATGGTGATCAACCGAAAAGAGGAGACGATCGAGGACCGTCATTTCTATGATGTGGCGGAGTATTTCGAAAAAGGGGATACGATCGTTGTGAACGAGACGAAGGTATTCCAGGCGCGTCTCATCGGCAAAAAGGAGAAGACGAATGCCAAGATCGAAGTGTTCCTGCTCCGTCAGCTGAATGTTGAGGACAATATCTGGGATGTGATCGTGGATCCCGCACGCAAAGTGCGTATCGGTAATAAGATCTATTTCGATAACGGTAACCTCTGGTGCGAAGTGATCGACAATACCACATCGCGCGGACGTACGGTCCGGTTCAATTATTCCGGCGATTTCTTCAAAGTGATCGATAAGATCGGTCTCACGCCGCTGCCGAACTACATCAAGCGTGATCCGACTCCGAAAGATAAAGAATCATACCAGACGATCTTCGCCGAGAAGGTCGGTGCAGTTGCTGCTCCTACGGCAGGACTTCACTTCACCAAAGCGCTCCAGAAAAAGATGGAGAAAAAAGGGGTCGTCTTCGCTCCCGTTACCCTGCATATCGGACTCGGAACATTCCGTGCCGTTGAGGTGGAAGATCTGACGAAGCATAAGATGGACTCCGAATTCTTCCAGGTGGAAGAACCGACCGTGAAACATGTGAACAAATCCATCGACGGACGGAAAAAGGTCTGTGTTGTCGGAACCAGCGCGATGCGCGCCGTGGAATCCTCCGTTACAACGGACGGACATCTGAAACCGCTGCGCGGATGGACCGATAAGTTCATCTTCCCGCCGTATGATTTCAAGATCGCGGACCGGCTGATCACCAATCTTCACATGCCGGAATCGACGCTGTTGATGCTTGTTGCTGCATTTGCGGGACATGAACTGACCATGCGTGCCTATAAGCATGCCATTAAAAAGGGTTACCGGTTCTACAGTTACGGTGACGCAATGCTTATTATCTAAGGTCATATGATAGAACATTTCCTCACATCGAAGTTCGCCGTTTTCCTTGTCGTGAATCTGATGCTGCTGAGTGTCTTCGGGTATCTCATGACCCGAAAAGACCTGCTCTCATATTTTTCGAAAGGGAAATGGTGGCTTACGTGGCTCTCCGTTGCCATCATCACATTGATGGATGAGCTGACATCGATCTTTTATGCGCCGAGCGAAGCATTCCGCGTGATCGGAACCAACGCGATCGTCTTCATCCTCCTCACATCCATTCTCATCCGGCTGTTGTCGATGAGAATGACGGAGATAGCAGAGATCCTCGAGTTCCACGGAGTGAAAGGGGGAGGTGTCTATTCATTCTCTTATATCGTTCTCGGACCGATCGTTTCATTCATTGCGGTGGCATCCATTATCGTGGATTATGTTCTGACGGCGTGTCTCTCTACCGTCAGCGCGGTGGAGAACGGAATGTCGTTCATCCACATCACAGAGATGGGGAAACTTGCTTTTCAGCTGGGCATCATCTGGTTCGTTGCAGGCCTCAACATCATCGGGATCAAAGAGAACGCGAAATTCACCTATGGTATCTTTGTTGTGGCGGCCATCGTGCTGATCAATCTCGTTGGTGCAGGAATGTTCCACATGACCAGCGACAGTTGGCATACCGTCGGCCAGAGCTTCTCTAATGTGGCGATCGGTATGGACCAGGGGAATTGGTTCAATGCATACTTCTTTGTGATCGTCGGCGTCTCCAGTTGTATCCTGGCGTATTCGGGGATCGAATCCGTTGTTCAGACAGCGGGTCTGGTCAGTTCATGGAAAGATGTGAAGAAAGCGTACATCTTCCTCGCATTGACCACCGGGATCTTCACCCCGTTGCTTGCTATGATCGTGCTTTCGTCCAAGATCAATTTCGCGCATCATGAAACGGACCTGATCACAGCGTTCGCCAAAATGGTCGGCGGTGTCCCGTTCGGATATATCGTCGGTATTCTCGCCAGCATCCTGCTGATGATGGCGGTGAATACGGCGTATGTCGCCTCCAGTGAACTGGTGGAACGTGTCGCGCACCGTTACGGATTCCACTGGATCATCAAGACGAACAGCCGTCAGTCACTCTACCGAGTGCATATTGCCAACGCAACATTCTATTCATTCATCATCTTTTTGACCGGCGGAAATCAAATGATGCTGGCGGAGATGTACGCTATCGGACTCCTTGCAAGTTTCACGATCAATCTCGGCAGTCTGCTCATATACCGGTATTCCAAAGGGACCAAGGACGTTCTGGCATTCAATACACACCGGCTCGGAACATTCGGTCTTTTTGCCATTATGCTGTCATGCTTCTTGTATCTGGGTTATCATAAACCGTATGGGACGATGATGTGGAGTTCTGTCACGGCGATCTTCCTGTTCATCGGTATCCGGGTGGCGAAGAAACGCGCACCGGAGATCAAAGAGATCGCACAGACCGATCAGCCGCTGAATATGATCTTTTATCTCGTTGAATCCGAAGCGGAGAATATCAATATCTACTTCCGCCGTCCGAACGAGAATGCACCGCAGGTGGACGATACGTCGTCCGCGTTCATCAGTCTCTATCATCCACGCCAGGGAATACCCGAAAAAGTGGCGGTGAATCACTTCCGGTTCGCAAATCAGAGTCAGTCCGTCTATCAGGGTATCACCGAGATCCTGTATGCGCTGGATTATGAACTGCCGCACAAGAAGATCACCATCCATCTCGGGTGGCCAACATCATCATGGATCGACCGCCTCTCCATCGGCGTGATGATCCTCAGTGTGATCCGTCTGCCGAAGTTCTTCCCGCGGTTCAATTTCGTGATCGAGTATTTCGGAAGACCGAAAGAACAGAAGTAGTCCTGTGTCCGTCAGCGTGATCATACCGGCTGCAGGATTCGGCGAACGGATGGGGGCGGCGATCGGAAAACAATTCCTCCTTCTGAAGGGGAAGCCGATCCTCGTCCACACGCTCGAGCGATTCGAACAGTGTGCCGCCATTGATGAGATCATCGTAGCCACTCAGCGTGCATCATTCCCCGTCATCGAAGAGATGAGAAATAAGTATTCCCTCTCCAAACTGCGCGCCCCGATCGAAGGGGGTGAGCGGCGGCAGGATTCCATCGCCAATGCATTGAAGTATGTCGATTCCTCCGCGGAGATCATTGCCGTTCATGATGCTGTTCGTCCGTTCGTCCATTTGAAAGAGATCACCCAGTCCATCGAGACCGCCAGATATTTTGGCGCATCCATCGTTGCGGTCAGAGCGAAGGATACGATGAAACTGGCATCGACGGACGGACGAGTGGAAAAGACCTTGAACCGTTCTTCATTGTGGAGCGTGCAGACACCGCAGACTTTCCAGCGAAAGATCCTGTCGGATGCGTATGAGTTTGCAGCAAAGAATGATATTACCGCAACCGATGATTCATATCTCGTCGAGAGGATCGGGATCTCACCGATCATCGTCGAAGGAAGTTACGAGAACATCAAACTCACTACTCCGGACGATCTTCTTCTAGCAGAACTTCTTCTGCAGCGTTTTATCCCGTAAATGATCGAAATTCATCCATTTCGGCATCCATTACAATTCCCTAAATCGAATAGAATCCCTTGCATCTGATCATTCAAATTCCTTATTTTCACTCACTGAATGACAACGCATAAGAGGACCTGAACATGCCAAATCTTGCGATCGTATTATTATTGAGTTATGTGATCGGATCGATACCGACCAGCATCATTGCTACGCGGTTAGCAAATGCCGGTGACATCCGGAAATTCGGCAGCGGTAATGCCGGCGGCACGAATGTTCTGCGCATGCTCGGTTGGAAGATCGGTCTTGCCGTGATCCTCTTCGATCTGTTCAAAGGAGTGGTCGCCACCTATTACATTCCGCAGCTCTTTTGGAATCCCAATCCCTTGCCGTTCAACAATTATACTCCGTTCCAGGATTTCACGGTCGTGCAGATCATTTGCGGCATAGGAGCAATTTTAGGACACATATGGACACTCTTTGCAGGATTCAAAGGCGGAAAAGGTGTTGCAACCGGCGCAGGAATGATCCTTGGACTCGCTCCGGTTGAATTTGTCGTTGCGATCCTGGTATTTGCCATTGTATTCATGTCATGGAGATATGTTTCACTCGGCTCCATCCTTGCAGCAATGGCGATTCCGGTTACATTGATCATCCGTGAGAATATCTTTAATGTTGATATTCCCGGATATCATACACTCGTCTACTTTGCTGTTGCTGTTTCACTTCTCATTACGTACACTCACCGTGAGAACATCAAGCGGCTGCTGGCGGGAACGGAAAATAAACTGACGCATTTCAAAGGTTCCAAGCAGTAGCATTCTATCCATCTGACGTTTGGAGCTTCCTCATGCGCATTTCAGTCCTTGGAGCCGGTAGTTGGGGTACCACACTGGCAATGGTCCTTTGTGAGAATTTCCGCGACGTTACATTGTGGAGCTACCGGGCCGACCAGACCGAAGAGATGCGCGAAGCCCGCACCAATAAAGATTATCTCCCGGGCACCATCCTGCCCAAACATCTGAAGATCACCCACGACGTTGAAGAAGCATCCGCAAAGAAAGACCTCATTGTTACCGCCGTTCCATCCCAATTCCTCCGGAATATCCTGAAAGATATCGCTCATCTTGATCTGAATAAGACCATTATCGTGAACGTGGCGAAGGGGATCGAGAACGGAACGCTCATGACAATGTCCGAAGTGATGCTGGATATCCTGGAACATGAAAAGAAGAAGAATATCGCGATCCTTTCTGGTCCGAGTCATGCTGAAGAAGTGGTGAAGAAGATCCCGACCGCCGTTGTCTCATCCTCATTCAATACTCGCACAGCCAAGATCGTTGCACAATGTTTCAATACTCCCTATTTCCGTGTGTATGTGTCCGATGATATCCGCGGTGTGGAGCTCGGCGGCGCACTGAAGAATGTTATCGCTATCGGTGCCGGTGTGGTGGATGGTGCCGGATTCGGCGACAATACCAAAGCAGCTATCATAACCCGCGGTATCGCGGAAATGACACGGCTCGGCGATAAAATGGGGGCATTGCCGCGGACGTTCTCCGGACTATCCGGTGTCGGCGATCTGATCGTTACCTGTATGAGTAAGCACAGCCGTAACCGTCACGTGGGAGAAGAACTCGGCAGAGGAAGAAAACTGGATGATATCCTCGGTGAGATGGTGATGGTGGCGGAAGGTGTGGCAACATGCCGCTCAGCAGTGGATCTTGCAAAGAAACATCATACGGAAATGGCGATCTTCTCCGAAGTATATAATATCATGTTCAACGGAAAAGAACCTCATCGCGCTACGGAAGATCTGATGACCCGCAGCATTAAAGGTGAACACTAACGAATCCGCACTCATCCGCAACTGCCCCTCTACATGTAATTCAACACGGAATCCAAAACACGGTAGATCCTATGAAGATACTTCTGTTCGTTCTGTTATGTCCGTTCGTTCTGTTCGGACAGCGGACTGCTGATGCGGTCTATATTAATGGAAGAGTTTGGACCGTCGATGCATCCCGCCCTGAAGCGGAAGCGGTCGCTGTTGCCGGGGGACGCATCATCGCTGTCGGTTCGACGAAAGAGATGAAATTATATACGGGCTCTTCCACGCGTGTGATCGATCTGAAAAAGAAACGGATGCTGCCGGGATTCATTGACAACCACACGCATTTCATGTCCGGCGGTTTCCAATTACAGAGTGTCGATCTGCGTAATGCGAAGACGGAAGAGGAATTCGCTTCTATCATCGCGAAACGAGCGGAGTCGCGTCCTTCAAAGTGGATCACCGGCGGAGATTGGGATCACGATCTCTGGAAGAGCGGTAAACTTCCTTCGAAAGAGATGATCGACCGTTTCACTCCGAATACTCCTGTCATTGTGAACCGGTACGATGGACACATGGCGCTGGTGAACAGCTATGTGATGAAACTCGCCGGTATCACAAAGAATACTCCTGATCCTCCGGGTGGAACGATCGTCCGCGATCCAATGACCGGTGAACCGACCGGACTGCTCAAGGACGAAGCGATGACACCGATCTACCGGTTGATCCCCGCTCCAACCGATGACGATATGTTGAATGCAGCCCGGCTGGCTTTGAACGAAGCGAAACGATTCGGCGTGACCTCCATACAGGATATGGCATATTCATTCGGTGAACGCGATATCACCACATACAATGAACTGAACCGTCGCGGGGAATTGACGGCGCGGATGAACTGCGTTAGCTACATCTCCGGCTGGAAGAATCTGGCGCTCAGCGGCATCCAGGCGCCGTTCGGCGATGAGATGGTGCAGCTCGGTTTCATGAAAGCATTTGTGGACGGTTCTCTCGGTTCTTCCACAGCATTGTTCTTTGAACCATTCCTGAATGAGAATACGCACGGACTCCCGATGGATGTGGTGACGGACGGACGGCTGGAACAGTGGGCAACGTCCGCGGACAGTGCCCATCTGCAGCTGCGCGTGCATGCCATCGGGGACAGCGCAAACAGTCTGATGCTGGATATGTTCGAACGCATCGTCAAAAAGAATCCGCAGTGGGACAGACGATTCAGGATCGAGCATGCGCAGCATATCCATCCGAAGGATTTTGCGCGCTTCGCCAAACTCGGTGTGATCGCATCCGTCCAGCCGTATCATGCCATCGATGACGGACGCTGGGCTGTGAAACGGATCGGGGATGAACGATGCAAAACAACCTATCCATTTCGTTCATTCTTGAAGAACGGTATCAAAATGTGTTTCGGCAGCGACTGGACCGTTGCGCCGCTCGATCCGCTGCTTGGCATCTATGCAGCATCAACGCGGCGAACAACGGACGGAGCGAATCCGAACGGCTGGTATCCCGAACAAAAGATCACCGTCAAAGAAGCGGTCGAGTGCTACACCATCAACAACGCCTATGCTGCATTCGAAGAGAAAGAAAAAGGAAGTATCACTCCGGGAAAACTGGCAGATCTCGTTGTGCTTTCCGATGACATTCTTAACATCGATCCCGCGGTCATCGACTCGGTCAAAGTAGAAATGACCATCCTCGGCGGGAACATCATCTATCAGCGCTTACCATGATATTTTCACGGTTGATCAGGCAGTATTATAAGTCCATTCTTCTGGCATTGTCCCTTGTTTTGATTGAGAACATTGCATGGATCGTTGAACCGACCGTATTCGGGAATGTCATCGATGCGTTCATCGATAAAGCAGTCGGCGAAGGTACACCGCATTTCTATTTGCCGCTCGCAGTCTGGATCGGTGTTTTTCTGCTCAATTCGGGAGCCGGAGCATTGCGAAGAGCATTCGATCAGAAGATCTACATGACCATGTTCTCGGATATTGCCGTTCAGGTAGCGCAGGGGGCGAAGGAGAGGGGAGATTCCGTTTCGAAGACCGTTGCACGCGCTGAGCTGTCACGCGAGTTCATCAATTTCTTTCAATACCGTTTTCCCGAGATCATCGAACAGTCCGTCGCAATCGGCGGAGCGGTGATCGCCCTCTATTTCTTCGATTGGCGTATCTCGCTGACGTGTCTCTTTATTGTCCTTCCGCTGCTGTTGATCACGAAACTCTATACAAAACGGGTGATGAAACTGCAGGTCGATCTTCATGACACGAAAGAGGAAGCATTCGATGTCTTCTCCACGCAGGACCTTGGAGCGATCCGCAGCTATTATCAACGCATCGCGAAGAACGAAAAGAAGATCGCTTACTGGGGCGCGCTGAATTTCGGTTTCATCCGTCTCTGCCTGCTTGGGATATTCCTGCTTGTGCTGTATATCTCCATCGATCTGGATGATTTCACCACGGGCGGTATCTATTCTATCGTGGCCTATCTGTGGACGTTCGTAACATCGACGGAATATCTGCCGGAACTGCTGGAAAGTTCCACTTCCATCCGTGAGATATCCCGCCGATTGGATTCGGACGATATTGCTGAATGATCTGCTGCGGACCTGAAATCCTTCCGTCATTTTCCTTCTGTCGCAACCATACGCATCGAAATTCCCCCGCCATTACATAAGATTATTTCGGTATCGATGGATCCCTTTAAGTGTCGGACAATTTTGTCGGATTCTAAAAAAAGGTACGTATTCCCGTTATTGATTTAGACACAATTTTAGGGGAACTTTGCATGATAGTAGTATTGAGGATTATATGAAAAGAACACTCTTTGTTTGGATGCTGGTACAATTGACCCTCTCTGCTCAAGTGAAAATATGGAAACAGAGTTCAGCAGACGATTTTTCCTCCGGCACCTTTGATCGCGTCACGGTAACGATGACCGGGGATGGTGCGCTCACGCTGATCCATCCTGTTGTGAAGGTCGTACGGGATACGTTTGAATACAACCTTCCGCGGTTTGTCAGCTACGATGATGCGGGCAACTATCTTCAAGGATGGATCTCCGCCAAAAAGGTATTCGTTCAAAAATTTAACAGTGCAGGACAAACCGTGAGCGGGATCATCACGGTCGATGAGAATAACCGTGCCGACGGATCGATGGTCGGTGTGGCGTTGATGAATAACGGTCAATTTGCGGTCGGATGGACGGAGTATCTTGATTCATCGAACGGATTCGTATACTCATTTCGGTACTGTCAGTTCTTCGATGCGTCAAATGCCAAGATCGGCATGAATAAACGATTCTTCGGAACAAGCAACGCCACACACAGCATCCCGTATCCGATCGCAGACCGGATCAACGGACGGTACTTCATCGTCGGAACGGAAGGGAATTCCACGAAAGGATTCCAGTCCTACGGATGGCTGGTAAATTCTTCAGGCATGAAGCTCAGGGACTCGCTCAAGATCGTTCCCTTCAGCAAGACGAAGAACGAATACCACATCAGTGGTAAATATCATAAGGGAAAATTTGCGTTGATCTGGGACGGCAGTGATGATAATACGATGCCGGACGATACTTATTTTGTCCTTGCTGATTCCAACGGTTCTCTGCTGACCACTCCTGTTACGGCGAATGGTACATCGCCGCAGGGAACTTCTCCCGCTGTTGCGTTCGACACTTCGGGAAATTGCATCGTAACGTGGACATGGTCCGCTTACATCTTACCGGGACCGCCCGATGTGGTCTATGGTCAGGCGTTCGATGCTGCGGGAAGAAAGATCGGCGGTGTTGTGAAGATAACGGACTTTCAATCCGGGTACATCTACTGGCAAGATATTTCGTTCGTGAACGGAATGTTCAGATTCATTTATGGACAAGGATTCAGTAACGGTCAACCCGAATTGCAGTGGTCATCGTATTGGAAGATATCTCCGGTCACGACAGGAACTTATCTCTCGAGGATCTTCGATGTGGGAAGTCAGCAGACCAATTATCAGCAACTCGCTTGGAACGGACTTTATCCCGGCGGTACAAGGATCAAATATCAGTTGAGGTCGGTTGTAACGGGCGGAGGAATGAACTCAGCCGAATGGATGGGGCCAACATCAGGAGCGGATTACTACACGAATAGTTCCGGTATGCAGATCAATTCCGTGATGAACGGAAAACGGTACATTCAGCTCAAAGCGATATTGGAAGCCGACACGAACGGTACCTCACCGGTCCTGAATGATATCACTCTTTCGTATGCTGGAAATGATTCGATCGCCCCCGCGGCTGTGACGGATGTATCGGTAACCGGCGAACACCGCCGCATCATGCTTTCATGGACGAAAAGTTCTTCGGCGGATGTCCGGTCTTACCGCATCGACCGTTCCGTCAGTGGAAAGGATGGGGTTCCGGGGTCCTTCGTTCTGCTTCCCGCACAAAGCACATCATTTGTTGATTCTTCCGTTTCGTATGATACACTCTATCAGTACGGCATTACCGCTGTTGACAGCACCTTCAACGAAAGTCCGTTCGTGAAATCGTCTTTCATCTCCCCGAGAACGATGAAAGTGTTTGTCACGCAGTCCGGCTCGCCTTCCGGTGACGGTTCAGCGGTGAAACCGTTTTCTTTGATCACACAAGCGATCGCATATTCGCTCCGAGGTGATACGGTGTTCATTCTTCCGGGGGAGTATCGTGAGACGATCACACTCAAGCGCGGTGTCGCCTTGATCGGAAGCGGCGCCGCTCTTACGAGAGTGATCTCAGAGAATTCCGGCGGCGGTATCATCACGGCGTCCGATAATCTGATCCGGGGATTCACCATTCAGGCGGCGCAGGGGGTCTATATTCAGGGGAACAACATTACTATTTCTGAAAATATCTTCATTCACCAGGGGTCTGGATTTGATGCTGCCGTCTCTCAGAGGACAAATTCCGGGATCATCGTTGAGAAGAATTTTTTCCTCAATTTTTCCTTCGGAGTCTTCATCTCCACCGGTAGCATCCCCGGTTCAGTGCAAACGGTCATCCGGAACAATATCTTCCGGTGTGCGACCGGTGTTCAGAACAACAGGAGCAATATCGCTTGTGAGAACAATACTTTTGTTATGGATGGGGCGGGAACAGCGGTAATGACGAGCGGAATTGCCGCAGTCAGGAACAATTGTTTTGTCGGCTATCCGTCCGTTTCCGGTTATATCCGTTCGGTGTCCAGGCAATTCAACTCATCGCTGCTCTTTGAATACAATGACCGGTGGAACTGCAATGGTGATGCGGTCGATTCCGCAGCGTCATCGAACATCGCCGCCGATCCGCTGTTCGTGAATGTCGCTAAGAATAATTTCCGTCTCATGGCCGGATCGCCGTGCAGCAATGCAGGATATCCCTCATCGGAATTCAATGATGTCGACGGATCACGGAATGACATCGGCGCTTACGGTGGTCCCGACCCGCTGCCGGAACATCTGACGCTGAGACTGGCGACGGGTATCTCGCTCAGGAGTGTGAGCGGCTTTCCGGGTGACACGGTCTCAGTCGATATCCTCCTTTCGTCCGCTGCAGGGATAAAAAAAGGGGAGGTCGGGATCCGCTTCAACGAGGAGCATCTGTCATTCATCGATGCATCGGCAACGGCTTTAACGAACGGTGCTTCGGTATCGTGGAGCGCTACGGCGAAAGGATCCAGTGTGGTCCGAATCGTGAACACCTCAGAGATCGCATCCGGAAGCGGTGCGTTGCTGACAATGCGATTCAGGCTCTCACCGAACATAACGCAGGAAATTCATAGTAATATTGAATTCGATCATGTGATCTGTACGGACGGAGATGATCACCTGATCGCACTTTCTTCCCTTGCCAGCGGCACAGTGGTGATCAAGCATTCGACTGCTTTCCCGCACAGGATCTTTGTGGACGGTTCAGCCGGTGCAAATTCGGACGGGTCCCTTGCTCATCCGTATGGAACGATCCAGCAAGGAGTGAACAGCGCGAATGAGAACGATACGGTATTCGTCGCCGCCGGTACCTACACGGGACCGGTCATTATGAAGAGTAATGTCACCGTACTCGGTTCAGGTGTCAGCGTCACTACGATCGTTTGTCCGGATGACCCGATGATCAGCATCCCGACTGCCGTCCGGTTCAAGAATGTGCAGCGGTCCAGTATCAGCGGATTCACGTTGAAAAACCTGGCATCCATCGGCACGGTGATAGAAGTGACATCATCCGAAGCTACCATCGAAATGAACAGGATCGATCAGTCAGGGATGGCAATGTATTCGGTGATGGTGTCCGCTGGTTCACTCGTACATATCTCCGGTAATTATTTCATTGAATCGAAATACGGTGCATCCAGCCTGCTCACTATCGCTTCGGACGACGCTGTCATCTCCCACAACACATTCTTCCCGTCATCCGCACCGGAGATGATCGTTCTGAACGGCGCAGCGCGCACGGTCATCACCAATAACCGGTTCCTTTTTTCGTCCGATGGTGTCACCGGTATCACCGGGATGCAGTCGAGACATTCCACGATCGCGAACAATCTGTTCACCGGGCAAGGTACCGCCGGAGCCGGAGTGCATCTGCTCACTGCGGACAGCACGGACATTCTCAATAATATCTTCGATATACGGAAGAACGGTATCAGTGATAACGGAGGCTCTCATCGGATACTCAACAATATCTTCCTGGAGAATGCTGTTGCCGTGAATGTATCGCAATCCGCAATGCACCGGTACAATCTCTTTTGGAAGAATACCGCAGTAGTGTATAATGGAAGTATCGATCCTACCGAGTTGACCTTGGATCCGTTGTTCCAGGAGAGGGAACAGGAGAATTACCGTCCTTCCGTATCATCTCCGCTCAGGAACGGAGGCGATCCTTCACCGCAGTGGAATGATAAGGACGGGACGAGGAATGATATCGGGATCTTCGGCGGACCGTACGCGGATTCCTCCCTTTTTGTCACGGCCAACATCTGTCTTCGCATCGGTAACGGCAGCGGAGCGGCCGGTGATACGGTGAGGATCCCTGTCATCGCTTCCGGTATACTCGGAATGTCGGGCTTGCGCATGATGATCGAGCTGGACGGGAAAAAATTACAATTCTTGAATGTCCGCACGGCACCGTCAACACGGTCATTCACGATCCTTCAAACGAATATCGGCCAATCGATGGTCTCTGTTGAAATGAACGGTTCCGGTAATGTGATGATCGATTCAGCTGCGATTCTTGAACTATCGGTGATCGTAGAACCGCAGGCGACCGGTGCTGCCTTCGTGAAATTCCAGAATGCTCAGATCGTTTCCGGTTCCGCCCAACTGCTCTCCGTCCGGAATATCTTCGATGGATTGATCAGTCTGACCCCGCTCTCGGCGGGAGAGACCGCAGATCCGTTGCCGAAGTCATACGCGCTTTCGCAGAATTATCCGAATCCGTTCAATCCCGTCACACGGATCCAATACCGGATTCCAACGGAGGGACGTGTTGTGATAAAGGTCTTTGATCTTCTCGGACGAGAAGTGAGAACGTTGATCGACGATGATAAAATAGCGGGAACGTATGAAGTTGATTTCGATGCACGTAACTGCTCGAGCGGAATGTATCTCTACACGATTCGGTCGGGTGAATTCTCCGCTTCCCGGAAGATGATCCTGCTCAAATAGATCTTCGGCTGTATCTTTCCAACCATGGTCCGCAATGTCATGAGAGATGAACATTGCGGACCGGTATCGTTAGATCTGCTGGTGCAGCCGGAATTTGAACGGCACGGTGACGAACACGCTCACCGGACCATTGTTCATGATCGCCGGTGTGAATTTCCAGCGCCGTGCCGCATCGAGCGCCGCCTGGTCGAATAACTCCGATGATGATTTTACCACCTCCGCCGTACGGACCGAACCATCCTTTGTGACCCACATCTTCACAAAGACCGTCCCTTCAATTCCGGAGCGCCGTGCAATATCAGGATACGCAGGTGAAGGACTCGATATGGCGACGGGATATTTTTCCACTGGAAGGAATCCTTCCGGAGGAAGTTCTTCAACCACGGCACCCGTATTCATTCCCTCTCCGCCGCCGGTATCTGTGCCGAACCCTTCTTCTGTCCCGGTATCAACTCCGGTCGTATTGCCGGATTGTTCTTGAACTGGTATTGTCCTTTCCGGATCGATATCGGCTTCCGGTATCGGAATAGGAATTCCAA
>JBMOHT010000015.1:0-40229 GCA_049317705.1 Bacteroidota bacterium
CCGGAGAATGAATCGGTGAACAAAGAACTGCAGCAGTCCTTTTCAGGACTCTTCGGAGCGATGAAAGCCAAACTCGATCACGTGAAAGAGATCAAGGTCTCCGCGCGTCTGAAAGAGAGCGCTTCCTGTCTGGTGAGCGATAAGGACGGAATGAGTTCGAACATGGAACGGATCATGCAGAAGCTCGGCAAAATGGATGAAGAAAAAGCGGCAGACCGCATCCTTGAATTGAATGTGGAACATCCTGCAGTGAAATCCCTGAAATCGATCTATGACTCATCCGCCG
This sequence comes from Bacteroidota bacterium, assembly GCA_049317705.1. GTDB lineage: Bacteria > Bacteroidota > Ignavibacteria > UBA10030 > UBA8401 > UBA8401. The sequence continues at coordinate 287 of JBMOHT010000015.1, forward strand.
AAGATCCGAGGATCGACCTGTTCACACATGTTTTGTATGACCAGGCGGTGATCGCGGAAGGTTCCAAGCTGAAAGATCCTGCTGCATTCGCGCAGAGGATCAATCAGTTGTTGGTGGAAAAAGCGGGAGCATAATTTCCAGTGACATGCTGGTACAATACGGGCCTTCGGAGGAATTCCGGAGGCCTTTGCTTTTTCGTTTTGAGAATTCATTGATGGATTTCCGAGTAATTTGAATGAATATTTCAGAAGGAAAAAGTATCATATATCATAAGTATCAATAAAAAATTGTCATGCTCGAATGACCCTATCGGGCATCCACAACACTGGATTCCCGCCAAGAACACGCGGGAAGGACAAATTAAATATTCGATTGCTGTATTTTAGCGATGGCATCGGATTACGACATATCTATGGATCGAAACCAACTTCTTAAGATATTATTGCCCGGCCTGCTCCCGCTGATCGTCTTTATTCTTGTGGATGAATTCTACGGCACAACGGCGGGATTGATCGTGGCTGTTGCGTTCGGTATCGGGCAACTGCTGCTTACGTATATCAAAGATAAGGTCTTCGACACGTTCGTCCTGTTCGACACGCTGTTGATCGTCGTTCTCGGCGGCATCTCGCTGCTGCTCGACAACGACATCTTCTTCAAATTGAAGCCGGCCATCGTCGGCTCGATCCTCTGCGTGATGCTTGGTGTATCTTCATTCTCGTCGATGAATCTTGTCGTGATGATGTCCAAACGGTATTTGAAAGGGATCGAGATCAATGATGCTCAGGTACAGCAGCTCACCAGAAGCGCAAAGATCCTCTTCTATCTTTTCTCATTCCACACTCTGCTGGTGATCTATTCAGCGTTCCTCATGTCCACCGAAGCGTGGGCATTCATCAGTACCATTCTGTTCTATCTTCTCTTTGGAGTGTATTTCCTGTATGAATTAGTGAACAATAAGATCGCACTGCGGCGATTTCAGAAAGAGGAGTGGCTTCCGCTGGTGGATGAGAAAGGGATGGTGACGGGGAAAGCGCCCCGTTCGGTCGTCCATAAGAATAAGGAAATGCTCCATCCGGTCGTTCATCTGCACGTGATCAATGAACGGAAGGAATTGTTCCTGCAGAAACGGTCGATGACGAAAGCGGCGGAGCCGGGGAAGTGGGATACCTCCGTCGGCGGACATGTCGCATTGGGAGAGACGGTGGAAACTGCTCTTCAGCGAGAAGCGGAAGAAGAACTGGGGTTGAAGAATGTGAATATCGTCCCATTCGGTCACTATGTATATCGGGGAGCGAATGAATCCGAACTGGTGTTCGTTTTCACCGTGCAGTATTCCGGTGAAATGACGATCGACAAGAATGAGATCGATGAGGGGAGATTCTGGACGACGTCTGAAATTGACCGCAATATTCCCAACGGTATCTTTACACCGAGTCTGTTGATCGAATACGATCTCTTAAGAAAACAGAAGATTATCTGACCGTTCAGCCGGATTCATCGAATATATCCCCTCTTCAGGTTATTCACTTTTAACCAAATATTTTACACATTGATACCGTTGTTAATCGAGACCCTTCCTTCCGCTATTTTATATAATAGAGAGAATGCCATGAATTACCGTTACCTGTTCGTCCTTCTTCTGGCCTTAAGCACTGGTATGTTTGCGCAAAAACCGCAGTCCAAACAATCGGACCGTGTAACACTCCCCAACGGCTGGAGTCTCACGCCAGTGGGCAAACAGATTCCGCTCGGGGATCTGCCGCTGAATATCGCCGTTTCGTCCTCTAAGAAATACTGTGCGGTAACGAACAACGGACAAAGTAAACAATCCATTCAGTTGATCGATATTAAAGCGCAAAAGACTGTTGCAGAGGTTCCTGTGGCAAAATCGTGGGGAGGATTAGCATTCAGTGCCGATGATCGATTCCTCTATGCATCGGGAGGAAATGACAACTGGATCCTTCGCTATTCTGTAGAAAATAATAAACTCACCGTGCGTGATACATTTGTTCTTGGAGCCAAATGGCCCGAGAAGATCTCGCCGGCCGGACTTGCCGTTGATGATGAACGGAATCTGTTGTATGTCGTGACCAAAGAGAATAACTCTCTGTATGTAGTGAACACATCGACCGGTGCAGTTGTGGATCAATTGCCGCTCGGCGGCGAAGGATATACATGCATCCTTTCGCCGGATCGCACTGCTCTGTATGTATCGTGCTGGGGATGCGACACGGTCCGTATCTTTGACACGAAGAAAGGGACCTTTACCGGAGCCTATGCGGTTGGCGACAATCCGAATGATCTTTGTCTGACAAAGAACGGACGCTTCCTGTATGTTGCAAATGCGAATGACAATTCCGTTTCCGTGATCGACCTTCAGAAGAAGAGAGTGATCGAAACATTGAATGCGGCGCTCTTCCCGGATTCACCTGCAGGATCGACGACGAACAGCGTTTGTCTCAGCGAGGATGAAACGACATTGTTCATTGCGAATGCGGATAATAACTGCGTTGCGTTGTTCGATGTGCGTTCGCCCGGAACATCGCGGAGTTTGGGATTCATTCCGACCGGCTGGTATCCAACATCGGTGCGTGTGGCCGGGAAGACGATCCTCGTGGCGAACGGAAAAGGGCTCTCATCCATGGCGAATCCATACGGACCGAATCCGACCGGCAGACGGCAAAAAGTGGCATATCAGCAGGGCGATACGGCCAGACCGATCGGCGTGCAATATATTGCGGGATTGTTCTATGGTACAATGAGCGTGATCCCGATGCCGAATGAAAAGACATTGAGCAAGTATTCACAGATGGTCTATCAGAACACGCCGTATAAAAAGGAACAAACGAAACATGCTCAGGGTGAACCGGGAAATCCGATCCCGCGGAAGGTCGGCGATCCGTCCCCCATTAAACATGTCTTCTACATCATCAAAGAGAACCGCACGTACGATCAGGTGCTGGGAGATATCCCCGAAGGGAACGGCGACACGAGTCTGGTCTTGTTTGGTGAGAACGTCACGCCGAATCAGCATGCGCTGGTGAAGGAATTTGTTCTGCTCGATAATTTCTATGTGGACGGAGAAGTGAGTGCGGACGGTCATAATTGGAGCACCGGTGCCTATGCGACGGATTATCTGGAGAAGACCTGGCCGACCAGTTACGGCGGACGCGGCGGAAATTATGATGCAGAAGGGGCGAGGACGGTAGCGAACAATAAGAATTTTATCTGGGATATGTGCAAAAAAAATAATGTTTCCTACCGCACATACGGTGAATTTGCCGACGGATATAAACCGAACTATCCTACCATCGCGGGACATTTTTGTCCTTACTACACTTCGTGGGATGAAACGGTGCGAGATACAACACGATTCACGCAATGGAGAAGGGAATTCGATTCTCTGCTGGCGGTGAACAGTGTGCCGCAGTTCAACACGCTCCGTTTTATTAACGACCATACCGAAGGTCTGCGGAAAGGAAGGCCGACACCATTCGCCCATGTTGCGGACAATGATCTTGCGGTCGGAATGTTTGTGGAATATCTCAGCAAGAGTCCGATCTGGAACAGCAGTGTCGTCTTCATCCTGGAGGATGACGCACAGAACGGACCGGACCATGTGGATGCGCACAGGAGTCCCGTGTATGTCGCCGGCGGAATGGTGAAACGGAAGTTCGTCGATCACACGCCGTATTCCACTTCATCCGTCCTTCGGACGATCGAACTCATCTTGGGACTTCCGCCGATGTCGCAGTATGATGCCGCAGCGACGCCGATGTGGCGCTGTTTCACACCGCAGGTGAATTCCACACCGTTCACATCGCTCCGGTCCAACATCGATCTGACGGAAACGAATATTGCCATGAACGAATGGCAGCGGAAAAGCGAAGAGTTCGACTTCACGATGGAGGACCGCGCACCTGATCAGGAACTAAATGAAGTATTATGGTTCGCGGTTAAAGGGGATGCGCTGCCGTTCCCGGCGATCAACCGTGCGGCATTTTTGCGGACCGAAGAGAATGAAGAGGATGAAGATTGATCGCAAGACAACGATGTAAGAAACATTTGATCCCGGTCAGCAATGGCCGGGATTATTTTTACCGCCTTTTCATCTTAGCCAATTCGTATGTCAATGTTTGTTTCAATCCTTCCTTCAGCGTACGTGGAGCATATCCCAATTCCCGCTTTGCTTTACTGTTGTCCCCGAGATAAGTAACGCCTGCCTGAACCCGCATCGCTTCGGAAGAATACATCTCCGGCAGCGGAATAATTTTTTCTATTACGGAGACGAACAGCGATGAGATCTTCAGCAATTCCGGCGGCACGGTGAACGGTCCGCGGATATTCATCAATGAACTTGCGAGTGCGAATGCATCGGTCAATAATGAATACTCGCCGGAGATGATATACTTCTCTCCCGATGTTCCTTTTTCCATCGCAAGGATATGCGCTTCGGCAACATCATCCACATGCGCCCAGCAGTATGCAGCTCGTTTCGGGATCATCGGCAGCCGTTTCTTCAGGAACAGACGAAGAGCATCATCGCTCATACTCGTTCCGTCCGGACCGTAGATCAAACCCGGCATCACAACAACGAGCGGGAGACCATTCTTTATGAATTCCAAAGCGATATCGTGTGCCGCGGCCTTTGTCCTGTCGTACTCGCTGATATGTGTCCCGGTGAAATGGAGTGTCTCATCGGGGAATGTCCCGTGCGTATCCGAATTGACGGCGAGCGTGCTGGTATAGACCCCTTTGGTGATATTCAACTCCTTCATCAGCTCAAGAACGTTGCGGGTCCCTTCCACGTTGATCTTCCATGCTGTTGAACGGTCACGAGCACCCACCTTATACCACGCAGCCACATGGAATACACCGTCGCAACCGATCATTGCATTGCGCATACTTTCTTTATCGACGATATCGCCGGGGACGAGAGAGACACCGAGTGCTTTTAGTTTGGAAGCTTTCTCCGGTGAGCGGACGAGTGCGACAACATCATGTCCGCGTTCACGCAGTATCCGTGCAAGTGCGCCGCCGAGGAATCCTGTTGCGCCGGTCAGAAAATATTTCATATGCCTCCATTTGAATTTACAGCAGTTGCGCTGCTGTCACTACGTATATAGATACTACTGAAACGGTCGGAACTTTCAATAGGGTCATTGTCCATAAGAAAAATAACAAAAAATTGTAAAGAAATGAATCAGCTCAACACTTGTTCCGCCGGTACGTTTTATTACCATTGTCTGTGTTCTATCCTTCGTCGATCATATGCTATCCTCTATGCAAAATATGCACTTCCGGGTGCACAAAGTGCGTGCATACCTGATGTGAAGTGTGCTATTTCGCTGTTTTTGCAAGATTTCCTATAGGCATGATTCTTGCCAATTCATATATATACTTACGGGGAGCTGTTGAACGGCTGATGATATCTGAACAATCCTCCGCGGCCATCATTCATCATGAGGATCATTGATACCATGCCGGGGAAAAGAGAAAAGATCATACGAACCACATTCAAAACAACATTTTTGTGCTGCGGTTCGATGATGGCGCTGGCCGCATCGCTCTTGTTCTTTTCTGATGGGCTATTATTCTTTTCGGCATTCGCAATTCTGATCCTGCTTGGAAAGCTTGAGAAGTATGTGATCAATGAACCGAACACAAGTGATTCCTTGTCGAGTATTCAAAATTCGAGCGCTATTTCAACAGACCAATGAATTTCATTTCTTTAGAAGTATAGAAAGTGATCGATCTATGAAGATGCTCTTTCGACTATTCCCTCAGATCGTGTATTTTTATTTCCTGAGGTGTTACTCCAACGTTCAGGACAGGATCCTTCGGATGAATGAATCCCGTCTTTTGAAGCATTAAAATGCCCGCCTTCGGAAATAGTGTTGCTGCGAAGCCCCTTCTTTTGGTAATAATTTATAGAGGATAATCCTGCATTCTGTCTGTTTCGGCGTCTATCCATAAGGATTTACCCCCTCATTCCCATTCTGCCTCAACGTACTCGCTCAAGGCTATATTGATTTCTCCACTACCTTTCTTAATTCACATTGCAGAGTGGAAGCATATTTCGTCACTTTTTGGTATACTGCTGAGAGGTCATATCGAATGATGTGAAAATTGCATCCAAGTAGGTAGACGGGATATCCACCGAAATGCTCTTCTTTCGGATCAATTGAAAGGGGAGAGTTCCCATTCGAACAACAAGCAGTATCCTTTCGAATATTATGACACTATTTTCGCGATTACCAATCAAAGGCTCCTTCCTCCGTCTCTTTCTGACCGTATTTTCATTCATTGTCATCAGCCGATCCTTAGAACTGATGCTGCTGGAATATTTCCCCGATGTCTCCCATAGAATAATCCTGCTCGTCAACGGTGTTCTGATCTCTTTGTTCATGCTGCCTGTGATCTATTTTCTGGTCTATCGACCGATGCTGCTGCTGCTGAACAAGAGGAAAACAGCGGAAACGGAAGCGAAAAAGTTCGAGCAGACCATCCGCGGCATCAATTCTATTGTTAATATCGCCGATCTGGATGACAAAATTCTTTTTGTGAACGAATCCTTCTGTAAAGCGTACGGTTATACGGAAGAGGAATTGATCGGGAAGCACAGCAGTATCTTCTGGTCCGACCGGAATGCAAAAGAAGTGGTCGACCAGATCCTGCCCGAGACGCTTCGCGGCGGATGGAAAGGGGAGCTCTATAATAAGAGGAAGGACGGGACGGAATTCCCCATATCACTTTCAACATCGGTCATTCGGAATGAACAGGGTGAACATATCGCAGTGGTTGCCCTGGTGGAGGATATTACGGAGCAGAAACGGGCGGAATTGGAGCGGCAGATCATCTTCGATATCACGCAGGGAGTGACGACCACAACCAATCTCTATGATCTGCTGAAAGTGATCCACGAAGCGCTCAAGAGACTCATCTATGCGGAGAATTGTTATGTGGCGATCTATAACGAAAGTACGAAGCTGCTGAGCTTTCCGTACTTTGTGGATAAGTATGATGCCTGGCCTGAGCCGGGACCGATGAACAAAGGATGCACTTCGTACGTCTACCGTACCGGTAAACCGTTCCTCTTCTCCAAAAAGGTCTTTGCCCATCTTGTAGAACAGCAGGAAATGGAACAGATCGGCACTGTCTCTCCCTCCTGGCTTGGGGTTCCGTTGCATACCCCTTCGGGGATCATCGGAGTACTGGTTGTGCAGCATTACGATGAGGAGAATATCTACACCGATCGCGAGGTGAGATTCCTTCAATCGGTCGCTTCTAACATTGCGATGGCCATAGAGCGGCAGCGTGCACAGGATGAACTTCGCGAGAGTGAAGAGATGTTCCGGCAGCTGTTCGATGCATCGGCCGATCCTATTCTGCTGCTTGATGACTCAGGATTCACCAATTGTAATTCAGCAACGGTTTCCATTCTCGGTTATCGAAGCAAAGAAGAATTCCTCAATAAAAAGCCGTATGAACTTTCTCCGGAATATCAATCGGATGGCTTACGTTCAACGGATAAGTCGGTTGATATGATGAAGAGGGCAATTGCAGCAGGATATCATCGTTTTGAGTGGACGCATTTGAAAGCGGACGGAACTGAACTCTATGTGGAAGTAATGCTTACGCCCGTTGTGCTGAAAGGAAAGCAATACCTGTACACAATATGGCGTGATATTGCAGATCGGAAGCGTGCAGAACAAGCGCTGCGCGAAAGCGAAGAACATTTCCGAGCGGTGGCCCAATCGGCGAATGAAGCCATCATCACTTCGAACAGCCTGGGAAACATTCTCAGCTGGAATAACGGAGCGGAAAAGATCTTCGGATATACGGAACAGGAGATCATCGGCAGGGAACTGATCACGCTCATACCGCAACAATATGTTGAGCAGCACGTCAGCGGGATGAAACGGGGCGCTGATGGACCGGAACGGCACGTGATCGGCGGGACAGCGGAGTTGCGGGGACAACGAAAGAACGGGGAAGAGTTTCCGATAGAATTGTCACTGGCAGAATGGGAGACTTCGACCGGTCGGTATTTTTCCGCCATCATCCGGGATGTGACGAGGCGGAAACTGATCGAAGCGGAACGAGAACAACTGATCACCGACCTGCAGAATGCCATTGAACAGATCAAAACGCTGAAAGGGATCGTGCCGATCTGCGCGAACTGCAAGAAGATCCGTGATGATAAAGGATACTGGGAACAGGTGGATCAATATGTTGCCAAACACACCGATGCGAAATTCTCCCACGGCATCTGTCCGGACTGCACACAGAAACTGTATCCGGACTACTACAATAGGATGAGTAAAGACAAAGAAGAATAACATTTATTTGTCTGATCTCTAGAATGTGAACGCCCGGATGTTTAGTCCGGGCGTTGTTGTTTACAGAATTGTTCGTCCTTGTTTGCAGAAGGACCGAGGCAGAAGAACCTCATTTCTCAAAGGAGAATTTGAATGAGGCACTTTTCTTCGGTGCAGTCTTAAAAACGATCGCCTGCGATAGATAGATATTCTTCCCGAGTGATCCCGGACGTTGTTCACCCTTCACGACGAGCCGTACTGTATGCTTGCCGCCGGCAAGTCCATTCACTTGCCACAGGACCATGTTCTCGTGTTCCTGGTTATTATAGAAGTAATAGGTGTCGACAGTCCGGTCGAATTTCCCGTCCAAATACACATCCGCTTTACCGCCGTCCTTCACCCAATTGCCGTTCAGCGCGATGCCGTTCCCGGAGAATTGGAACTCCACCGCATCTCCTTTTTTGGATGAGAAGAGGGACTGCGGTGCGGGTAGTTTTGTCTTCCAGTCCGTGCGGTTATGGACCTGCCAATTTCCTTTCGTTTTCCATCGACCTTTTTCGAAGACCGATATCTTTTTATCGAGCAGAACATTCGGGAAGGCATCCTCGAACGGGACGGGAGCCGGTTTCTGTTCAATGATCGTGATGATGCTGTCGCTGACGGTGCCGCCGTTCTCTTTGATCAGAGCTGCAGCATAGTTGTAGGTATTCAGGACCGCTTTGCTGAAGGAATAATCGGTATTGATGAAGAGGGAATCCTTCATCCTCAGTACACCTTCGCGCATCTCACGCGGAAGATTTTCGAATCCGACCATCACTCCTATTACCGCCATGGCACTGGAAGGATTGCAGTCAGCATCCTGCCCGCAGCGTGTGCTGATCTCGAGAGTCCTCTGAGGATCACCGTTACCATAGAGGAGTCCCATCACGATATATGCGCCGTTCAATTTCGCGTCGATATTGAATGTGCTTCCTGCTTCGCAGATATGGTCCGCTCCCCATTTATTCTCCAGTTCCCGCCATGCCGATTTCCAATCATCGGGATAATGTCTATGAAGTGTGATGACATCGGAGACCATTTTTGCATAATCGCTTTGCGCAGGAAGCATCGAGAGAGCGTTGTTGACCACCGCTGCGATGTCGTTCTCAAAGAATGCCTGAGAGTGGAGCGCGGCGATGAAGATGCCGCCGTAGACTCCATCACCATAGTTCATGATGTGACCGATCTTCTGCGCCGTCTGCGATGCGGTCACGGGCATTCCGGGAGCCATAAATCCGAGATAATCCGCTTCGATCTGAAAGTCGATATCGTCGGCGTGTGAATTAAATGCGGGTTCCCCGGACTGCGGAGGGAAGATGCTGTCGTAATAATTCTTCCGCGCCTGCACGTTCGCATGCCAGAGCATGTAACCCGCTTTGGCGAACATCTCCTGGAATTTCTTTGCGGGGGCATTCACACCGAACCGGTCCATCGTCATCATGAACGTCAGCTGCACATAGATATCGTCCTGCCACATGCTCCCGAGAATATCATTCGGGGTCCAATTGATCGGTTCATCGAAGGTCGTTCCCTGCGCGCGGAACTCCACCGGTGCGCCGTACGTCACGCCGATCATCTTTCCTGCCCAGCCGCCGGCGATCTTGTCTTTGAGGGATGAGGGCGAAATGATTCGGCGTTCGCCAGCATCAGCACCGCTGAAGAGTGCTGCAACAAGCATCAAAACTATCATTCCATACCGGCGGATTGTTCTCATTTCGGATCTCCTTACAACGGGATTGTTAAGCTTCTTCTGTGGTAAAATTATTGCGTTAATATAGCGTTTTGGACCTTCAACCGCCAACCATTCCGTCGGTCACCGGCCGTCCGGACGGTGTACCTTGTTCATGAATGCATAATTCTATATATTGAACTGTATAGTTCATTTTATGGAAAGAGTAGTCTATGGAGAAGCGAAAGAAAAAAGAACTGGATTTCCGGCGGAAGCACATTATTGATGCTGCCCGGACCGTGTTCGCGGAGAACGGATTCACCGAAACGACGATCGAACAGATCGCAGCATCGGCGGAGATCGCGCGTGCAACACTCTATAAAATATTCCCGACTAAGGAGGAGCTCTATCTGTGTGTTGTGGAGGATGTGTTTGAGGGGATCTGTGTGGTGGCTCAGCAGACAATGGACAGGGATGTTCCGCTGAAACAAAAGCTGGAAGAATATGTCCATCAAGCACTGCAGCATTTCTCCAGCCAGTCCGGCTTCGTAAAAGTGCTGATCCATCAAGTGAACAAGCTGAATATCGGAGTCGACGGACGGAAGCGGATCACCAGGATCCATGACCGGTTGAATGATATCATTGCGGACGCGATCCGACTTGGGATCAAACGCAAAGAGATCCGTCCCATCGATGCCGACCGTGCGATGCGGGTCTTCAATCATATGATCTACGGATACGAGATGAACAATCTCATCCGGCCGGACAGTCCTGAAGTTCGGAAACAGGCGGTGCAATTCATTATCGATATTTTCTTCAACGGAATCGTTAAAAGGTAACCTATGAAACTGAAATATATCCTCTATAGTGCTGCGGGAGTTTTGGTTGCAGCATTCATTCTTTATCGGATATTCTTTGTCCACGAAAAAGTGACGGCGGTGAATGTTGTCCGCGGCGAGCTGGTCTCGCTCATCTACGCCACCGGGAAAGTGACCGCCGACGATATCGCCGTGCTTCGCTCTGAAGCGGGCGGTACCGTGACATTCGTCGGACCGAAAGAAGGGATGATGGTCCGCAAAGGGGAGACGGTCCTTCGTTCCAATACTTCCGAGATCTCTCTGAAGATCGATCAGGCGGAGAATGATATCGAAGCAGCACGAGTGGACCTGCTCGACCGCAAAGCGAATCTCGACCGGCTGTATGAACTCCTGCAAGGACATTCGATCACGCAGAAGGAATACGATACGGCGAAGAGGGACTATGAACTCTCACTGATCGTCCTTGAACGCCGGAAGATCATGCTGAACCAGGAGAAGGAGAACCTTTCCAAACGGATGATCACTGCTCCGTTCGACGGCATCGTCTACAGTGTCAGCGTGAATCTCGGCGATTACCTGCCGCAGAATACCGAATGTTTCCGCATTCTCGTTCCTTCCTCTATTATGATCGAAGGACAGGTGGACGAGCAGGATCTTGCGAAAGTGAAGAACGGACAGCACGCACTCGTCGCATTCGATGCGTATCCCGGACAGAAATTTGATGCGGTCGTCTTCCGCATTGCACCGCAGACCGATGAAGCGACCAAGACATCGAAAGTGTATCTCAAGATCGGTTCACAGTCCCCGGTACTGAATATGGGAATGACCGCCACCGTGAACATCATTGCCGGAACGAAGAAGGATGCTCTCATCATACCGCGCAGTTCTGTGGTGACAAATGGTACCAAGCAGACGGTATTCCAGATCGTGGATGGAAAACTGCATCAGACCGAGATAACACTCGGAAGTTCCGAAGGGAATTTCGTTGAGGTGCTGAGCGGCATCGGTGAAGGATCGCAAGTGGTCCGCGATCCGAAGCCGACATATGTTGAGAATATGAAAGTGACGTTGTAAATGTTCCTTCAAAGCAAAATACCGGCGGGTGGAGTATAATGGAACATCTCCGTTTTGTCCTCTCCATTGCCGTGCGCCATCTGAAAGGGAAGAAGCGTCAGACCCTGCTCGTGATCGCCGGTGTCACTATCGGTTCGATGGTGATGATCCTTACGCTGTCGCTCGGCGAAGGGATCGTGCAGGACATTAAAGACAAGATCATCGAGACTTCTCCGTACATCGTCATTACGGGAGAGAAAGTGGTCCCGAAAGAGACGCAGCTGTATTCTGTTCCTGAGGATTCATCCGTCACCTATTCCATGCTCTCGCGCATCCGTCCCAACGAAAAGAAGCAGATCAAACCGTATGCGGAAACAATGGCGAAGATCGCGTCCGTCAGCACCGTGAATGGTGCGGCGCCGTTCGTCTTTACCCGCGGCGTGCTGCGGTACCATTCCGTTGCGAAACAGGGAGTGATCAAAGGGATCGTTCCATCGCTCGAGACTCAGATCGGAAATCTCGGTTCCAAAGTGGTGACCGGTTCGCTGAATGAACTTTCGTTCACGAAGGACGGTATCCTTCTCGGGAAGGGACTGGCGAAGAAACTGAAAGCATCCTATCATTCCATCATCAGCATCACCGGAGAGGGAGGGCGCGTATTCCGTGTGCGGGTGGCGGGAACATTCGCAACAGGATTCGGTGCGATCGACGACAACAACGCCTATATCAATCTCGCACTCGCGCAGCAGCTGAACAATGTCCCCGAAAATGCGGTGAACGGCATCGGTATCCACACGACATCGCTCGACGTGGTGAATGAAACATCGCAGCGGTTACGGACATTGACCGGTTTCAAAACGGAGACATGGGAAGAGACGAATGAGAATACCATTACTCTCTTTAAGAGGAATAACAGCATCACCGTCTTCCTCGTCCTGTTCGTGTTTATCGTTTCGGGATTCGGTATCGCGAACGTGCTCATCACGATCGTGCTGCAGAAGCAGAACGATATCGCCATTATGAAATCCATGGGGGTCTCGCGCCGTTCCATTGAAAGTATTTTCCTGATCGAAGGGGTGATCCTCGGTATCATCGGTGCACTATTCGGCGGTATTGCAGGACATCTTCTGACCAACTTGATCTCCAGTCTGCCGATCTCTTTCGGTGAGAATGCCGTTACCAGGAATGACCATATCGTCACCGTTCAGCGGGCATATTTCTATGTTCTGACAACATTGTTCTCCGTCATCATCAGCGCTGTCTCAAGTTTGGGACCGGCCCGCCGCGCTGCCCGGCTGAATCCTGTAGAGATCCTGAGAGGATGATGGAATAGTATGATCTTTCGTTCTCCGTTATTCACCATCGCGTTCCGTCAGCTGTCCGCTAAAAAGCGGCAGACGATCCTTACCATCTCCGGTATCGGTGTGGGAGTGATGGTACTGATCACGGCGATCTCGCTCATGGACGGACTGCTGCAGAGTTTCATCCGGAAGATCGTCGATAATACTCCCCACATCGTCGTGTCGAGCGAACATATCCGGCCGCTCACTCCCGACCTGCTCCTCGATTCCGTTCCCGGAAGTTTCCGCTCATTGACCAAGCATATCGAACGGGAAGATGAGGATGTCATCTCGAATTACACCGGAGTGATATCGGAGATCATGAACGATCCGCGCGTCAACTTCATCGCTCCGGTCGTTTCTGCGGATGAGGTCGGCACGTTCGGCACGCTCTCTACGCCTCTGAAGATCTCCGGCATCAAACCATCCATTCAGAATGCCATAGAACAATTCTCAGAACATATGACCGACGGGAATTTTGAGGATCTTGAACGTTCCCCCGACGGGATCATGTTCGGTTCTTCTGTGGTGAAGAATTTTCCGGTCCGCCCGGGTGACCGCGTGCAGTTATCCTCCGCATCCGGTCAGCTCATCAGCGTCCGGGTAACGGGCATCTTCAGTACGGGAATGAATGAAGCGGACAATACCTGTTATGTGAATCTTCGTATGGCGCAGATCCTTGAAGGACTGCAGCCCGGAGAAGTGACAAAACTTGCCGTGCGCGTGAACGAACTTCCGTCAAATACATCCATCGCACGGATGATCGAAGCGAAGACGAATTACAAAGCGACCACGTGGGAAGAGAGCGCGCAGAGCTTCATTTCGCTCTTCAGCATGATCACGATGATCGTCTATTTCCTGACCTTCTTCGTGATCCTTGTCTCCGGTTTCAGCGTTGCGAATGTGCTGATCACGAATGTGCTCGAAAAGACGAGGGATATCGCCATCATGAAATCGATGGGGTACCGAAAGAATGAGATCATGTTCATCTATCTTATTCAAGGAATGTTTGTGGCGATCATCGGCGCGATAGCCGGCTCACTCTTCGGACTCGGGATGATCGAGATCCTGGCGATGGTCCCCACGAAAGGATCGGAAAGTTCGGCGGTGCGCTCGGACCATCTTGAGATGGGGAAGAGCATCTGGTATTTCATTTCCGCCTCCGGTTTCGCAATTCTCATCAGCTTATTCGCGTCGGTCGGTCCGGCACGCAATGCTGCAAAGGTCAATCCTGTTGAACTATTACGCGGTGAACGATAATGAATGAACCCCTGCTTCAATTAAGCCATGTCCGCAAAGAACTGACGCTGAACGGCGACGGACAAACGATCACCAATGTGATCCTACCGGACATCACTCTGCAGATCCAGCGGGGTGAATTCACCGCCATTACCGGTCCAAGCGGCTCGGGGAAGACGACGCTGCTCTATCTGATGGGAATGCTCGATCAGCCGACCTCCGGTTCGATCTTTTTGGAGGGGGAGGAAGTGACGCTGAAGAACGAAGAGGACCTTGCAGGGATCAGGAATCAAAAGCTTGGATTCGTGTATCAGTTCCATTTTCTGCTTCCCGAATTCTCATCACTTGAGAATGTGATGATGCCGATGCTTGCCCGCGGCAGGTACACCGTTGCCAAAGCAAGAACGAAGGCGAAAGAACTGCTCAGTCTTGTGGATATGTCGAACCGCTTGGACAACAAACCTAACCAGCTTTCCGGCGGTCAGCAGCAGCGGGTCGCTATCGCGCGTGCGCTTGCCAATGATCCGATCCTCATCCTGGCGGATGAACCGACGGGAAATCTTGATTCGAAGAATTCCGAGCTCGTCTTTCAGATGTTCGCGCGGCTGAATGCCGAAGCGCAGCAGACGATCGTGCTCGTAACGCATGACGAATCATTCGCGGGGAAGACCAAACGGAATATCCATCTTGTGGACGGCGCGATCGTTCGGGACGGTGCACCGCAGAGAACATAGCAGGAACAGTTCAACCTTTACATAACGTTTCTTAGAAAACAACATAGTTCTGATCCCGTTCTTCATCGTTGTGGGTCAATGATGATCGTCTTTGGAAACTGCCCGCCTCTCTTCGTAATTGTTCCGCGACTGACCATGTGCGCGGACCAATCCATCCGAGATAAGAATACCATTTCGATTATTTCATTCGTATTGCTTTGATATTTCTCTATATTCGTTATCACTCTCCATTCCGTCTATCTTCCCAATTCCCCATCATTTGTGAGATCACCTGCGCAATATTTGTTGTTTGGGTCCGTTCTGCTGTTGTTGCAGTCAGTACCGGCAACAGCATCCGGTGATCATCCTGCCCGGACCGTTCAACTTTCGGTCGATCATTGGAACATCGATAATGGTCTTCCGCAGAACACGGTCAAGTCTTTAGTACAGACGTCGGATGGGTATATCTGGTTCGGCACATCCGGAGGGCTCGTCCGATTCGACGGGATCTCCTTCACGGTGTTCAATACCGCAAACACACCGCTCCTCACTTCCGACCGCATACTGACATTGACGGAGGACCATGACGGTCGTCTATGGATCGGTCTTGAAGAGGGAGGAGTGATCACATGCTTCCGCGGAAAATTCTCCATTCCTGAACATCTTCACGAACTGGAGAAGAAAACGGTTCTCAAGATCTATTCCGACTCCTTCGGCGCTGTGTGGATCTATTCGATCCCCGATCTGGTGACAAGGCTCATCGGCAACGATATTCAATTCTTCCGTGGATTGAACGGACTGAACAGAGGGGGTGGATTATTTCTTGATAACCACGGCAAGATCTGTGTCTCGACAGATAAGGAATTCTACCAATTCACCGCCGGATCGTTCATCCCGGCGAAATTGAATGAAGCCGTTGGGAACGATCTTGCTGTCGCACCATACTGGGATCGGTCCGGAAATCTGTGGACCTGTCGAAAGCAGGGCGCTCTGTTATGTTCTTCCGCTGCCGGCGTGAAGAGGTTCACTTCTTCAAATGGATTGCTCTCAACGTATCTGCGTTCGATCTATCAGGATATGGAAGGCGGAGTGTGGATCGGATCTGATGCGGGATTGAATTTGTATGACGGCACCGATCTTTACGGTTTTACGATGGATGATGGATTGAAAGGACTTGAGATCATCTCCATTCTGGAGGACACGGAATCGAATATCTGGTTGGGGACAAAAACTTCCGGATTGATGCGGATCAAGAAAAAAGCATTCACCACATACCGGAACACTTCCATCGCCGCCATCAACAATGTCACCTCCGTCTTCGGCAGCCGTGACGGGACGGTTCTGTTCGGAGTCAATTGTGCCGGGGTGAACATCATCGACAGCAAGGGGATCGTTTCGAACCGGATCCCGATCTCTCAGTTGGAGAATGGATGCATCTGGTCGGTCTTTATCGATTCAAAGAATACGCTCTGGCTTGGGACGTGGGGAGGCGGACTGCTTCGGTATCCAAATTTCGATCCGCATCGGAATGTTTCCGGAATGGTCAAACGATTCACCGGAATTCCGGCGGAAGTGGTCCTGACGACAATGGAAGGCCGTGACGGATCGATGTGGTTCGGAACGTTGAGCGACGGATTATTTCGATACCGGAACGACAGTCTCATGAGCATATCGATGGACGGCGGGAAGAAGAAATACGAGGTCCGTTCACTCTGCGAGGACCGGAATGGGAGGATCCGCATCGGAACGAATGAGGGATTATTTACGATGCGTTCCGTTGATGACACTCTCTGTATCCAGGAGAAGAGCATTCCCGTTGTCACGATCAGAGCAATATACGAGGATGCTGATTCCGTCCTTTGGGTCGGCACCTACGGCAGGGGATTGTTCAGGGTGAAGAACGGCAGCACGGTGAACTTTCTGCAGGAACAGGGACTCTACGACAATTTGGTCTCTCACATTCTCGAGGACGGTTCAGGCTGGTTGTGGATGGGATGTAATCGGGGAATTTTCAGCGTCAATAAAGCACAGCTTGCCAGGATCGCCGCCGGTGCGAAAGAAGAGATCATCAGTACATTGTTCACAACGGCTGATGGAATGGTCAACCGTGAAACGAACGGAGGATTTCAGCCGTCGGCATATAAGAGTCCGGATGGACGGCTATGGTTCCCAACCGTGAACGGTGTCGCCACGGTTAACCCCGAACGGGTGAAAAGAAATTCGATCATACCGCCGGTGGTGATCGAACGGATCCGCGTTGATCTGCAGCAGCGTTCTGTGGATACGGCGGTGACCGTCAGCGAAACGGAACGGATCATTGAATTCAATTACACCGCTCTGAGTTTTTCTGCGCCTGAACGTCTTCGATTCAAATATCGGATGGACGGCTTTGATCAAGAGTGGAATGATGCAGGAAACAAACGTGAAGCAGTGTATATGAACATGCCTTCCGGGTCATACAGTTTTAATGTGATCGCTGCAAACAATGACGGCGTATGGAACAGTGTCGGAGCAGCGATACCGGTGATCGTTCTTCCTCCATTCTGGCAGAGTTTGTGGTTCAGATCACTGATCGGGTTTGTTCTGATCGTCGCCGGTCCAAGTTTTTATTTCCTGCGGGTGAAAACGCTGGAACGGAGAGCGAACGCTCAGGAGGCGTTCTCCCGGCAATTGATCACGTCGCAGGAAGAAGAACGAAAGAAGATCGCCGGCGAGATCCACGACAGTCTGAGCCAGAACATCTTATTGATCAAACATCGTGCACAACTTGCTTTAGAGATGACCAGCGATCCTTCACGTTTGATCGATCAGATCAACGAGATATCCGCACTGGCCACAGAGACGCTGGAAGATACACGAAAGATGTCCCATGAGCTTCGTCCGTCCCACTTGGACAGACTGGGGCTGACGCTGACGTTGAATTATCTGATGGATACTATTGCGAATGCCACCACATTGACCGTTGAACGTGAGATCAATCCGGTGGACGGACTCCTCACGAAGGATGATGAGATCATGGTCTATCGCATCCTTCAGGAATTGATCAACAATGTGCTGAAACATGCCGCGGCAACGACACTCACGGTGATCATCGGGATCGAAGAGGCGCATTTCCGCATCTTCATTCAGGATGACGGGAAGGGGTTCGACCCCGAAATGATGCGCACTTCAAAAACGACAGGGGGACTCGGACTCTCCGGTATCACCGAACGGATCCATTTGCTGAACGGCACTTTTTCACTGATCTCAAGTCCGGGAAAAGGCACAACATTCAATATCCTCCTGCCAATTCAAAAGAATATCTTATGACAATAATTCCATTTATCTGTGCTGATGACCACCCCATCGTCCGTCAGGGGATGCAGATGATCCTTGAACGGAATCCATCCTTGCAATGTATCGGACAAGCGTCGGACGGTGAGCACGCCATGCAGTTGATCCGATTGCACAAGCCGGTGATCGCGATCCTGGATATGGATATGCCGAAGATGAACGGGCTTGATGTGGCGCGTGCCATCCAAAAAGAACATATCGATACCGCCGTGATCATAATGACGGCACATAAGGATGGAATGGTGATGAGGGAAGCAATGAAGAACGGAGTCCGGGGATTCGTTGTGAAAGAGAATGCTGTGACGGAAGTGCTCACGTGTGTTGACACCGTACTCAACGGCGGACGATATGTCAGTCCTGTGATGACCGAATATTTCCTCTCGCAATCCAATGCAGATGATGCTGCGCGGACGACAGAGGAAGGGATGACTTCCTTAACGCTGACCGAAAGGAAAGTTCTCCGGCTCGTCGCTAAGAATAAGCCCAGCAGAGAGATCGCGGAAGAACTCTTTATCTCACACCGCACCGTCGAGAACCACCGGAACAATATCTGCAAAAAACTGAACATCTCCGGTTCGAACGCGTTGCTGAGGTTCGCACTGGAGAATAAAGACATGATATAGACGCTTCTCCTTCTATTCTGCCGTTAGAGCCTTGTCAAGGATCGATTCATTTTCACGGATCCCTGACAAGGCTTTTTTTGTTTGAACTTTTCTGTTGAGATATTCAACAAACCCCTGTTGTACTATGAGTGAAAATACTCAGATGATAGAGTAGGGACACTGATTGTCAACGCTGTCGTTGTTTTATATGTTGTTTCCATTCGACAACGAACAATCCACATTACTCCAGAGGGGCGCCATTTTGAAAAAACTTACCGCATTATGTTTTCTATTTCTCACTTCCACCGCGTTGCTCATAGCACAATGGACCACTGTTGGATCGGCTGCCTTTTCGGCGGGAGCCGCAGAAGTCCAATCTCTTACATTCATCGGTACAACACCATATGTAGCATATACGGATTTCGCCAATGGCCAAAAAGTGACAGTGAAAAAATTTAACGGCAGCAGTTGGGAAACAGTAGGATCGGCGGGGTTTTCCGATGGAGAGGCAAAATACACTGCACTTTCCTCCAATGGTTCAACGCCATATGTGATTTATTATGACGTTGCGAATAGCGGTGCGACGGTGAAGAGATTTAACGGCACTGATTGGGAAACTGTGAGCTCGATGAGTTTTTCCGATGGAGTTAATTTTTCCACTACGTTTGCATTTATTGGCTCAACTCCGTATGTGCTGTATGAGGATGGCGGTGCTACGGTGAAAAAATTCAATGGCAGCAATTGGGAAACAGTCGGCTCTGCAGGATTTTCAGCAGGAAGTATATCTTTTGCTTCTCTTACCTTCAACGGTTCAACACCATATGTGGCATATTCGGATGCTTCAAATGGCCATAAAATTTCCGTAAAGATCTTGAACGGCGGCAATTGGGAAACAGTTGGCTCAGAAGGATTTTCGGCAGGGCTTGCCGTTTTCAATGCTCTTGCCATTATTGGTTCAACACCATATGTGGCATACTCAGATTATATGACCGGTTTCAAATTTACGGTGCAGAAATTCAATGGCACCAATTGGGAACAAGTAGGCGGGGCAGAATTTAGTGCAGGAGGTCAAAAAACCTTTTCATTCGTCGGTAGCGGTTCAACACCGTACGTAGCATTTCTGGATAATGAAAATGACGGAAGAGCGTCGGTGAAGAAATTCAACGGTACAAATTGGGAACCGGTAGGCACATTAGGATTTTCGGCTGGTTCCGCATATTTCTTCTCGCTTGCCTTCAATGGTACAACACCGTATGTGGCGTATAAGGATTGGCTCAATGGCCATAAATTAACAGTAATGAAATTAGCTGATTATTCATTAAATGTCTCTGCAGCAAACGGTGCGGTCTCAAAAAATCCGAATCTGAATGGATATATGAACGGCGATGCTGTGCAACTGACTGCCACCCCGGCATCGGGATATGTCTTTAACAATTGGAGCGGTGATGCCTCCGGCAGCACCAATCCTCTTTCGGTAACAATGAACGCAAACAAGAATATCACGGCGAATTTTATACCAACCTATACGCTAACAGTAAACGCTACGAATGGAACAGTAACAAAGGATCCGAATCAATCAACTGTTGATTCCAACACAACCGTACAACTAACAGCAACACCGGCATTGGGGTACGACTTCATCGGTTGGAGCGGAAGTGGTTCTTCAGGCAATACCAATCCTCTCACCGTAACGATGAACTCTAACAAGAATATCACAGCAAATTTTTCTGTGCATGTGGTTACATATACATTGATCGCAAGCGCGGTGAACGGTACGATCACAAAGAGTCCCAATCAATCGGAATACAATACCGGCACAATAGTACAGCTGACTGCAACGCCCGCATCGGGATATCTCTTTAACGGTTGGGGTACCGCCGCAACGGGAAATACCAATCCTCTTTCGATCACTATGGATGAGCCTAAGGTCGTTACAGCAGACTTTTCCCTCTCTCCATGGTCTACAGTCGGCACAGCAGGATTTTCGGCAGGAACGGCAGGGTACACTTCGCTGGCATTCAACGGTTCAACACCTTATGTGGTCTACCAGGATGCCGGCAACAGCAATAAAGCAACAGTGAAGAAATTCAACGGCACCGGTTGGGAATCAGTCGGTGCGGAGGGTTTTTCGGCAGGAAATGTACTCTTCAACTCACTTGCTTTCAACGATTCAACACCATATGTGTCGTTTTATGATGGCGCAAATGGCGGAAAAGTGTCGGTGATGAAATTTAACGGCAGCAGTTGGGAAATTGTTGGATCCGCCGGATTTTCGGCCGGACTTGTTTTTAACCCTTCTCTTGCCTTTACCAGTTCAACACCGTACGTAGCGTATTTGGATTTTGCCAACAGCAGTAAAGCGACAGTGATGAAATTTAATGGTACCAGTTGGGAAGTTGTCGGCGCGGCAGGATTTTCAGCGGGTGCCGCAAGCTATTCTTCTCTGGCCTTTAGCGGTTCGACACCATACGTGGCATATAAGGATGGGGGGAACAGCGATAAAACGACCGTGATGAAATACGACGGTGCCAATTGGGTGAATGTCGGTTTAGAAGGATTTTCGACAGGGATTGCAACATACACATCTCTTGCGTTCAGCGGTTCAACTCCGTTCGTGGCGTATGCCGATGCGGGGAACAGCGATAAAGTGACGGTGATGAAGTTCGACGGCACGGATTGGATCGCCGTCGGTACAGAAGGATTTTCGGCAGGAACTGCAACGTGGACATCTCTTTCTTTTCGCGATTCGATACCCTATGTAGCGTATGTGGATGGAAACAGCAGCAGCAAAGCAACGGTGATGAAGTTCGATGGCAGTGATTGGGTTACTGTCGGTGTGGCAGGATTTTCATCGGGAACTGCAACATACACCTCGCTAGCCTTCAACGGAACAACACCATACGTCGCGTATAGAGATGGCGGCAATAGTGATAAAGAGACAGTAATGAAATTGACCGGCTATTCCTTGGATGTTAGCGCCGCACACGGCACCGTAACAAAAAATCCTGACTATTCGGAATATCAGTATGGCGATGTTGTGCAGCTAACCCCGAATGCTTCAACAGGATATTACTTTGACAGCTGGAGCGGCGGTGCCTCAGGTTCATCCAATCCGCTCTCGGTAACAATGAGCGCGAACAAAAATATCACGGCATCA
Source organism: Bacteroidota bacterium (assembly GCA_049317705.1). GTDB lineage: Bacteria > Bacteroidota > Ignavibacteria > UBA10030 > UBA8401 > UBA8401. The sequence continues at coordinate 22,571 of JBMOHT010000015.1, forward strand.
ATGCTTCTCCCTTCGGCGGAGCCGGGAGCGCTGGACCTCAGCTTTGGCACCGGCGGAAAAGTGCAGGGGGCTGTTACATCGAAATCTGCTTTTGTGCGCAACGTTGCTATTCAATCGTCGGATGGAAAGATCATTGTCGTCGGGAGTACCAATACCGGAACTGTCGGAACACCGAATAGCGATTTTCTCGTCGTCCGTTACAACAAGAATGGTACGCTCGATCAAACGTTCGGCACCGGCGGGAAAGTAACAACTGATATCGGCAGCGGTACCGACGACCAGGCACGCAGTGTTGCTGTGCAAAGCGATGGCAGGATTCTTGTTGCCGGAAGAAGTGAGAATGGGGGGAACACGGATTTTGCCGTGGTTCGGTATACGGTCAACGGAACGCTCGATATCGGTTTTGACGGAGACGGAAAAGTTACAACCGATATCGGTACGTCGCAAGATTATTGTGAAAGTGTTGTGATACAGTCCACGGGAAAGATCGTGGCAGCAGGAGGAACCTCAAGTCAAATAGCCGTTGTTCGCTACAACACTGACGGATCGCTGGATGATACGTTTGACGGCGACGATCTTTCAGGAAATGGAATTATCACCACATCATTCGGCACGAATCCGTTTGCATTCAGCTCGGCAGTACAGTCGAACGATAAGATCGTGCTGGCCGGTTATACGACGATCTCCGGCAGCAGTCACACCATCGTCGTCCGTTACAATAGCGATGGAATACTCGATACCGGATTTGATGGTGACGGCAAAGTATCAACAGTCATCGGTACGAGCACGAGCAGTGATGCAGCGTACGATGTTGCGGTAGGTTCGGACGGTAAGATCGTTGTCTGCGGATATTCGGAAAATGGATTTCAGGAAGACTTTGCCGTTGTGCGTTACCTGAGCGATGGTTCACTCGATACCGGATTTGACGGAGACGGAAAGCTGACCACGTTCGTTCTTGCCGGAAATTCCGCAGGAAGAAGCGTTGCAATTCAGTCGAGCGGAAAGATCGTTGTTGCAGGGACCTCGACGCAGGGAGACAACAATTCGGCCTATCTGTTCCGATATAACGTTGATGGAACACCTGATGCCGGATTTAACTTCGATGGACTTGCGTATGTCACCACCGCGGTTGGAAACGATCTGGCATACGGCGTGGCACTGCAATCGAACGGTGATATCGTTGTTGCGGGGTACTACAAAGCTACTGTCAACGGTATATTCCTGATGCGGTTCGGCGGCGGTGCCAGTGCGCCTCTTCCGGTCGAACTTGTTTCGTTCACGGCAGCTTTGACCAATACAATGGTGGAATTGAAATGGAATACGGCAACCGAAATAAATAATTATGGTTTTGCCATTGAGCGTCGGGTAACAGGCAATTCACTGCTTGCATGGACAAAGATCGGGTTTATAGAAGGAGCAGGAACAAGCAACGCACCGAGATCATACTCCTATGTTGATAACGCTCCGAATGGTACGGTCGCATATCGTCTGAAACAGATCGACCGGGACGGTAAATTCAATTACTCCGGCGATGTTGAAGTAACGGTGAACAATACACCATTGGTATTCGGTCTGAGTCAGAACTATCCGAATCCGTTCAATCCGAGTACGACCATCGCCTATCAGCTGCCCGCAGCAGGACATGTCATGCTGAAGGTCTATGATATGATCGGGCGTGAAGTAGCATCGTTGGTGAATGAAGTAAAGAATGCCGGTTCCTATGTCGTACAGTTCGATGCATCAACATATGCCAGCGGTATCTACTTCTCCAAATTGCAGAGCGGCGACAAGATGCAGATCAAAAAAATGATGCTGCTCAAATAATGAACACCGAAGATGACACGTACTTTTGATGTGCGTGGCATCTCCATATTGTGGATGCAGGACACCTGCGAGTCCTACATCCACTCTCTAAAAAATATGAAAATACTTCTGGTCGACGATAATCAAAAGATGCGCAGCATGGTCAGGGAACTGATCGGCGCGCGTTCGCATGATTTCTACGAAGCATCGGATGGGGCGGTCGCTGTGCAGTGTTATCTGGATTACCGTCCGGACATGGTGGTGATGGACATCGAATTGAGTGCAATGGATGGATTGACGGCGACGAAAAAGATCATTGAAAAGGATGCCAATGCCAATATCATCGTCCTGACCACATACAATACGGCTGCATACCGTGATGCGGCGATGAGCGCCGGCGCGAAACACTTCTTCGGGAAAGAGAATCTGATGTCGCTCCGTTCATTCGTGAGCGGAATGACCCAATAGCATCCTGAACTATTACTTTTGCTCCAAAATAACGAATCCCGAACCGTACCGTTCGGGATTCGTTATTTCAATGCATAACTCGTCAACTTCTCACCGCAGCGTCTTGAATCCGTTCTCCACCACCGCCGACAGACGGTCGAATACCTCATCGAACGTCCCCATGCCGTCGATCTTTGTCACTCCGTGCAGCTGATTGTACTTCGCGATCACCGGTACGGTCTTCACTTCGTGTTCCTTCAGCCGTTTGACGATCTTCGATGTGCTGTTGTCGTACGGCATGCAGCGGTCCGTCTTGCTTCGCTGGTCCAGACGGTTGATCAGTTCCAGCGGCGGCACTTCGATCTCGATGATCATGGAGATGGAGGAACCATGTTTGCGCAGGAGTCCGTCAAGGATGTACGACTGCACGAGCGTGCGGGGATATCCTTTGAAGATGAATCCTTTGGTATTCTTTGTTTCGGCGAGTCTCCGTTCCAGCAGCTGCACCACGATCTCATCCGGCACGAGCGCGCCGTTCTCATACAATTCGAGCACTTTCAGTCCGACAGGAGAGCGGTCTTTGATCTCTTTCTCGAGCAGTGCGCCGGTGGCGATATATTCCAGACCGAACTTCTCCGCGAGCGCTTTTCCTTGCGAACCGCGTCCGCACCCTGGATAACCGAAGAGGACGATGTTCAGTAGTTTCTTCTGCAATTCCGTCGAAATAACTTCGGTGACCTTTTGCTTCACTTCTTCAATTCCCGCAGTACCGTCGATGTCGTGACAGATCCCTTTTTCTTTATAGAATGTCAGCACGGGAAGGGTCTTTTCAGTGTACTCATGCAATCTGTTACGGATCACCGTTTCATTGTCATCAGTGCGTCCGGATGTGAGTCCGCGTTTCAACAACCGGCGGACCGATTCATCTTCGGGGACATTCAGACTGATCAGGCAGGTGAGGGAGGTATTCAGTTTCAGCATCAATCCTTCAAGGATGTATGCCTGAATGTAGGTCCGGGGAAATCCGTCAAAGAGGAATCCGTTCGAATCGGGATGTTCGGTGATGGTCTTCTCGATAATCTGCACGATGATCTCATCGGAGACGAGTCCGCCGGACGAGATGATGCTCTGCGCCTCCATCCCGAGCGGGGTCTTTGCCGCGATCTCTTTGCGGAGCATATCGCCGGTGGAGATGTAGAAGAGATTGTAGGTCTTGATGAGGAATTCCGACTGCGTGCCTTTTCCTGCACCGGGGGGACCGAAGAGAGCGATGTTGAGCATAGTGATCCTTTCATTTGTAGGACGAAGCGATGCTTCGTCCTACACCGCTCAGATTTATTTTATTACTACTACTTCTAGAGTCCATCTTAAAAACATCTCTGTCACCCCCGAATGCTCCTATCGGGGGTCCAGTGTCACGGATTCCCGCCAAAATCATGCGGGAATGACAACTTCATTATTGGAATATTTTGTTTTTGAAATTTCATCTGGTCATAAAAGAACGAAGCGATGCTTCGTCCTACACAAGAATATTATTTTACTTCCAATCGCGGGAAGAGGCGTGCGATCTTGCTGCTGAGCGTGGTCCGCGGAATGTTCAAGAGCTTGGCCGCATCGGTGACGCTGTTGTCGCACTGTGAGAGTGCCCATTCGAGGATGATCTTCTCTTTGCTGAGGATGTACTCTTCGAATGATGCGTACTTCGAAAGATCATCACCGGCACCGGAACCGTCCTTCGATTTCTGATCGAGATCGATCACGGAGACATCGATCTGTCCGCTGAACGAGAGAGCGATCATCCGCTCGACGATATTCTCCAGTTCGCGCACATTGCCCGGCCAGCGGTACGATTGGAGTTTCGTGAAGATGGCGTTTGTTAACAACATGATCTTGTCTTCGGCACGGTGCTTCCGGAAGAAATGTTCCACCAGCAGCGGAATATCCTCTTTTCGTTCACGGAGCGGGGGGATCTTCAGCGGGATGATATTCAGTCTATAATAGAGATCGCCGCGGAATGTCTTGTTCTCCACTTTCCTCATCAGATCGATCTTGGTGGCGCAGATGATGCGGACGTCGATGGGGATATTCTGATTGCCGCCGACATGTGTCAATTCGCGTTCCTGGATCACGCGGAGCAGTTTGATCTGCACATTCAAAGGGAAATCATCGATATCGTCGATGAACAGTGTCCCTTTATTGGCCCGCTCGAAATATCCGATATGCTGCTTGATCGCTCCGGTGAAGGCCCCTTTCTCATGTCCGAACAATTCGCTTTCGAGCAGACTCTCCGGGATGCTCGAGACGCTCACGGTGACGAACGGTTCATTGCGGCGCGAGCTCGTCTTGTGGAGTGCGCGCGCAACCAGTTCCTTTCCCGTTCCGCTTTCCCCTTCGATGAGCACGGTGGAATCGTTGTGTGAGATCTGATGGATTGTCTGCACGAGTTTCTTCATGGACTGGGAGACACCGATGATGGATTTATTCTCCAACGTATCGATGCGATTCTTCAGTTCAGCATTCTCGTTCAGCACGCTGTTCAACTGCGTGATGTTCCGGAGGATGGAGATCAGCTTGTCCGGCGAGAACGGTTTGGTGAGATAATCATACGCGCCGATCTTTAACGATTGAATTGCAGTATCCACGCTTGCGTACGCCGTGATGAGGATGACCTTGCAAGCGGGATCGTTCTCCCGGATGGTCCTCAGGATGTCGATACCGCTAAGCTTCGGCAGCCGCAGATCGGTAATGACGATATCCGGTCTTTCTGAAGTAAAAAGTTTCAGTCCCTCTTCGCCATCCTCAGCTGAGACAACATCGTACCCTTCGGTCGTGAGAATGTCGGAGAGTGAACGCCGCGTGATCTTCTCGTCCTCGATAATGAGCAGTTTAGTCTTCATGTGCCGTCGGTAATGTGATGATGAAAATCGTTTCTTCATTGATCGTGCTCTGAACATCGATCCTGCCGCCGTGTGACTCGATGATCCCCATGCAGACGGAGAGACCGAGTCCCGTACCGATGCCGACATCCTTCGTGGTGAAGAAAGGGTCGAAGATCCTCTTCAGATCGTCCGGACCGATGCCGGTGCCGTTGTCGCGGATCTCCATCCGCACATGGTCCGCATCCGCATTGAATGTAGTGATGCTGATGACGCCGTTCTGTTCGATAGCGTCGTAACTGTTCAGAATGAGATTCATCACCACTTCCTGGAAGAGATGCAGATCGATCCTCACCTCGCCGAGGTTCTCCGCAAGAGCGGTGCGGATCTCGATCTTCTTTTCCTTCAAACGGAGCTCGAACAGGTTCATCACTTTGTGGATGGCATCGTTGATGTTGATGCGGTGTTCACTGGTGGACTGTTGCCGTGCGAATCCCAGCAGTTTCTTCACCACGATCTCGATATCGTCGATCCCTTCATTGATGAGCGGAAGATATTCCCGGATCCGTTCCTGATCGTGCGGATCCTGTTTGATGGCATACAGACATGATTTGATTCCGTTGAGCGGATTGTTCACCTGATGGGCGACGCCGGAAGCGAGCCGTCCGATCGATGCGAGTTTCTCCGCCTGATAGACCTGTTTCTGCGCTTGTTCCAGCGCGCGCTTGGAAGTGTCCAAACGTGCCTGCAGCAGCCTGAAATGCTGGTAGAAATACCCTATCTCGTCCTGCGGTTGATGCAGTCCCGAGGGGAGAACGGACGTAAAATCGATGGAATCGATCGCGCGGACGAGCCGCTCGATGGAGGAGGTCATCCTGTTGATCATCATATAGAGAATGATGAGGACGACGGAGGTGATGATGACCGTTGCCGACAGAAGCAGGAAGAAGACACTGCTGATCTCATTGCGGATGGAATGAGCTTCGAATCCGATCTTCGCTACGCCCCACTGCGTGCCGGAGAAGAGAAGAGGCTGACGCACTTCCATCGTCCAGCCGAACTGCGGATGTTCATAGATCCTCACTTGTCCCGAATGGCTTTGGGATATGTCGGAGACGATCGGCTGATACTGATCATCCTCCGGATGATCGGTGATCTGTACGATGGAATTCCCGCTCTTATCGAAGATCACCACATAGTGGACGTTGCCGAGCCGATTGATGAAACTCTCCACATAGGTCTCGAGGATGTTCTCTTTTTTATAGACGGATTTCTCCTCGAAGATCATCGCGTCCACGACGGTGACGGCGAACGTTCGCGAAATGGAGACGGCATTCCCCGACTGGTTCTGGATGATCATCTCACGCCATTTAAAAAGAATGACGAACGAGATGATCAGCATCAGCAGCGTAATGACGGAGCCGGTCATGAGCAATATCCGGCCGCGGAGACTGGAACGGAAGTTCAGCATAGCGCTCTCATTCCTTTCCCTTATTGATGGCCCGTATCACGTCGTAGTCCTTATCATCGGCTTCCACAAATCCGTACACGAATTCATTGTCCCAGCCGCGCGTGATCTGTTCTCTGTCGGGAGTATCGCGTCCGATGGTGAGAAGGATCTTCTTCATTGCTTCAACGATCTGCGGCGGACAGTCCTTCGCAACGACGATGGGGGAGGTCGGGAACGGATCCGAATAGAGCAGCGTACGGATATTCCTGTTCCGCATCTTCTTGATGAGATATTCCCGCGTGACACCGGCATCGAACAGGTTGTTCATCACATTGTGGATGACGCTGTGATGATGCGGAAAGTTCACGACCGCGGAGAGATCGCTCATATGGATATTGTGTTTCTTGAATTCATAATGGAGCATCCAGTTTGAGGAATTGGATTCCTGCGACGGCAGGGCGAGACGCATATGCTTCAGGTCGGCAATGCTGAAGATGTTCTTTGTGCTGTTCGTGAAGAGCACCGAACGGGAGAACGGTTCGAAATCGCTGTTGAGCGGTTTCAAGATCGGAACAACACCGTGCTCCGCCCGCGCTTTGATATAGACATACGAACCAAGGAATGCCGCCGCGGCTTCTTTCGTCAGCAGCATCTGCACCGCCTGATTGTAATCATCACACAGCTTCAATTCAAAACGGTACGCGGACTTCGATGTCATATAATCCAGCATCGGCTGATATCCGCTGTAGATGATATTGGGAGGATAACGGGAGATGACGCTGATGGTAATGACCGGTTTCTTCGCTGTCGCGGAATCGACGACCACGGTATCGAATGCGGGTTCAATGATCCCGTCGATATTCATGATATACCGATAGAAAAAGAATGTGAACACGACCGATATTACGGTCAGCAGAACAACGGAGGTGATGACGGTCTGTCGTTTGATCATTGTGAAGGTTGAGAATTATCGTTAGCAACCCGCCACAAAGGCACGAAAACACAAAATCTCACAAAAGGTCACCAAAAATTTGTGGATCATATTTTTCAAAATTCGTGACTTGGTGTCTTCGTAGCAGATTCCAAGAACGCAATGTATTCATTGCTGAGCAACTATCGTAGTATATATAAAAACCGTTCCAAAGATTCATGCAGAATACTTGGGGAATTTGGAGAATGCTTTCCCATTTATCGCAAACGACGACGAAAATTCGTCACAATGACTAAAAATCGTCGTTCTCGGGGTGGTGATTGAACAATAATGCCCCAATTAATCAAAATACGCTGATTTTTCGATGGCATATGGTTTGCCATAGCATGAGCACCACCATCATCTTTGAAAGGAGCACTTATGCAAGAGATCGTCCCTCGTTGGGAATGGAGAACATTCACCAATGACCTGAAAAAAGCGGAGGAGAACATCCGCAAACATCCCGAAGGAAAGTCCCGTGAAAGCGCCGAAGTGTATATCCTTTCGGAAGTGAGCATGGATAACACAAAAGTGCGCGATAACCTGATGGATATTAAAACACTTCAGCAGGTGAACGAGGACCGTCTTGAACTGTGGCTGCCGATCATGAAAGGGACATTCCCGCTTCCGGTCGCCGAGATCGAGAAAGTGTTCAAATGTTTCCGGGTGAGCGTTCCGAAATTCCAGCGCGAAGCGTACACGTTCGAACAATATCTGGAAGAAGTGATCCGTCCTTCATCGCTCTTGAAGGCAGTGAATGTGTTCAAGAAACGAACCGGCTTCACCGTGAACAACTGTATCGTTGAGATCGCCGAAGTGAAAGTGGATGAGAAGTGGATCAAGACCGCGGCGGTGGAATTCGAAGATCCCGCAATGGTGATCAAAACGGTCCGCGAACTGGAACTCGACACATTCCCCAACATCAACTATCTGCGCGGGTTGAAGAACCTCGTCGGAATGAAATAGGAGAAGCACAATGGCAAACGAGATCGAACGAAAATTCCTGGTGAAGGGTGATTTCAAACCGTTCGTCAGCAAAGAGACGCGCATCGTGCAGGGATATCTTTCCTCCGTCCCCGAGCGGACCGTCCGCGTGCGGATCAAAGGGGATAAAGGATTCCTCACGATCAAAGGGATCGGGAATGATTCCGGTGCCAGCCGTTTCGAGTGGGAAAAAGAGATCCCGCTGAACGAGACCGAGGACCTGCTGAAGATCTGCGAACCGGGAGTGATCGATAAAGTGCGATTCCTTGTAAAAGCAGGAGCGCATACGTACGAAGTGGATCAGTTCCATGGTGAGAACGAAGGACTGACCGTTGCGGAGATCGAGCTCTCCTCCGAAACGGAGACATTCGAGAAACCGTCATGGCTCGGCGAAGAAGTGACGGGCGATAAGAAGTATTACAATTCCATGTTGATGAAGAATCCCTTTACACGCTGGTAAAGGGATATATCTGAGAATATTTTTGAGATCATTATGAATACTTTCGATCCGCTCGATATGCAGAATTACCGCATCGAGCGGCTGCCCAAACGCGACAAGGGACCGATCGAGAAATGGCTCGCCGTTTCCGGTCCGGTCCTTGCCGTTCTCGCGTTCATCCTGATTGCATTCGTTGTCAAACTCCCGTTCCTCCAATCCCTTCAAGCGTCCGATGTCGTAACAGAATCCGCCAAGAAGATCTTCGAACAGGTCGGTGCGGAACGGTTCATCCGCAACAACGAGTTCATGCTTGCGATCTTCGTTTCATCCATCATCCTGTGGATGACGCAGGCGATACCGAACTATCTCACGTCGCTGATGCTCATCATCAGTCTCGTGCTGACGGGCGTCCTCTCCGAAAAGACGGCGTATGCACAGCTCGGGCATCCGGTGATGTGGCTGAACATCATGTCCTTCGTCCTAGCCAGTATGCTGGTGGTGACGGGACTCGCGAAGCGTGTCGCGTTGCTGCTAATTTTGAAATTCGGGAAGAATGCCAGCACGATCTTCATCAGTTTCATCGTCATTAACCTGATCCTTTCCGCGTTCATCTCCGCAACCACGGCAAAAGCGGCCATTTTGCTCCCTATTTTCATGGTGATCGCCGCGGTGTACGGAGCGCAGGGAGGTTCAAAAAGGAATAATTTCGGCAGGAGCATCGTTCTGCAGAATCTGTTCTATATCAATGTCGGCGCGGGAGCATTCGTCACCGGATCCGGTGCGAATCTCATCGGTGCGGCGATCATCGGCGGAGCCATCAGCGGGAGCGTCTTCTTCGCGGACTGGATGATGGCGATGTTCCCGTTCATGGTGATGATGATGTTCCTGGGATATCTTGTGGCGATGAAGATCTATTTCCCGCTTGCTCCCGAAGAACGTCTGCCGCAGATCGCGGGGGGAATGGAACGGCTGAGGGAAGAATATCAAAAATTAGGTCCGATCTCGCTGTTGGAAAAAAAATCGGCGGTCATCTTTATCACCATTCTCGGCTTCTGGGCGACGGACAGTCTTCATGGTATCAGTCCGACCGCTGTTGCGTTCATCGGTGCGATCATTGCGCTGCTGCCGAAATACGGCATCGTGCAGTGGAATGAAGTGGACGTGCCGTGGCATCTGATGCTGTTCTCCGCCGGCGCGTATGCGCTCGGTTCGGGACTGGAAGCGACCGATCTTCCTTCCATCGCCGTGAACGCATTGTTCAATCATCTGGGGATCGGAACGGAGACACATTTCTGGGTGCTCTATCTTTCGTTGACCGGGATCATGATCTTCAGCGCGCTGTTGTTCGAATCCAAGACGATGCGGGCGATGATCTTCATTCCCATCGCGATCGGTGTAGCGAAACGGTTCGGCTTCGAGATCATCAGTCTTGCACTGCCGGTGGCATTCATGATCGAACATGTATACGTGCTGCCGTTCAACAGCAAGCCTGCGGCACTGCTGTATGAAACGGACCATTACAGTCTTTCCGACACGTTCAAGTTCGGATTCACAATGATGGTGATCGCATGGGTGCTGAGCATCGTTGCCGGCGAGACGTGGTTCCGGTTCCTCGGCATCACGCCGAACGGAGTATTCGGTCTGTTCTGACACAGCGAAATGCTCCGCGGAAAGGATCCGCGGAGAGTGTTGAAGAAAATAATTTTGTGAGAGACAATGTCGTTATTCTTTAAGAACACGTTGAAACTGGAACAGCAGATCGATGAATATCTCGATCTGGTGATCAAAGGGGGTTTGGTCTTCCGTCAGGGGATCAAATGCTATCTGGACCATCAGACGGATGAGTTCGAGAACTATCTGAAGGAACTCCGGAAGACCGAAGAGCGCGCGGACGATCTGCGCCGCAACATCGAGATCAAATTGTATACCCGCACGCTCATTCCCGAAGCACGCGGAGATGTGTTGGGACTGATGGAGAGCTGCGATAAAGCGCTGAACATCACCACCGAGACTTTGCTGGAATTCTCCGTGGAGATCCCGAAGATCGTCCCCGAACACCGGCAGGATTTCCTCGATCTGTGTGAGAGCTCCGTTGCGTGTTTGGAGAATACCGTGAGCGGCATCCGTTCGTACTTCAAGAATATCGATGCGGTGCGCGATTATGTGACGAAAGTGCAGTTCTATAAGCGGGAAACGAACAAGACCGCCGAGAAGATCAAGCGGGCGGCATTCAGAACAGAGGATGATCTGAGCCAGAAGATCCACATCCGGTATTTCACGTTCCATATCGAACGGATCGCGGAGCAGTCCGAGGATGTCTGCGACCGGTTGTCCATCGCGATCATCAAGAGGTTCGAATAGTGAACGATATCACCACATGGTTCTTCATCTCCAGCGGATTGTTCCTGGGATGGTCGCTCGGAGCGAATCACGCTGTGAACGTGTTCGGTACGGCAGTCGTCTCAAAGATGGTGAAGTTCCGCACGGCGGCGATCATCGGCGGTGTCTTCGTGATCCTCGGTTCGGTATTCAGCGGTTCGGGAACGACGAAGACCATCAGTGAACTCGGCTCCATCAACGCGCTCGCGGGGAGTTTCTCCGTTGCGTTGGCCGTCGGCATCTCCATCACCGCGATGACGCGGATGAAACTTCCCGTCTCCACATCGCAGGCGGTGATCGGCGGGATCATCGGATGGAACATCTTCACCGGTTCCCCAACGGACCTGACATCGCTGAGCAAGATCGTCTCCAGCTGGGTATTATCCCCGATCATTGCAGGGGTGTTCGGATATCTGCTGTTCTTCCTTTTGAAGAAGACGGTCCTGAAGTGGAAGATCCATCTGCTGGAACTGGATCAATATACGCGCACGGGATTGATCGTTGTCGGCGCGCTGGCATCGTACTCGCTCGGCGCGAACAATATCGCGAACGTGATGGGAATGTTCGCCTCGGCACCCCTCTTTCAGGAGTATTCACTCGGCGGCATCGTCTCCATCAGCGGAGTACAGCAGTTGTTCTTCCTCGGCGGCGTGGCGATCGCGATCGGTTTTCTGACGTACGGCAAGCGGGTGATGGAAACGGTCGGGAACGATCTCTATAAAATATCACCGCTCACCGGATTCATCGTGGTGCTGGCGGAATTCCTCGTGCTGACGCTGTTCACATCGGAAACGATCGAAGCAATACTGTTAAAGAGCAATCTTCCTTCGATTCCTCTAGTGCCGCTATCAACGACGCAGGCGTTCATCGGTGCGATCCTCGGTGTGGGAATGGCGAAGGACCCGCATTCCATCAATTTCAAAGTACTGGGGAAGATCGGTCTCGGCTGGGTCGTTGCTCCGGTCAGTGCGGGACTCATCACCTTCATCTCGCTCTTCTTCATCCAGAATGTGTTCGAACAGAAAGTGATCTATCCGGTGCCGCACGAGCTCACACCGTCCATAATCCGGCAGCTGGAGCAGGAACAGATACCGGTGGAGAAGATCAAGAATCTCACCGGCAAGCGATTCTATAATAAGAAGATCCTGCGGAACGAACTGTTGAAGCGCGACAACTTCACGAATGCGCAGATCTATTCCATCTTCCAGTATGCGATCATCGACAGTTTCCGGATCGACTCGACGGTCGTTGCGGCGCAATTGTCGGGGACATTCCTGACCGATGAGCAGGTAACAACACTGAAAAGAACGCACGGGAAGATCTTCCGGCACAAACTGGATTTCGATGCATTCCTGTTGAAACAGGGGATCGACCTAGCGGAAACAGGGAACAAATTGACCGATAAACAGCAGGATGACAATCGCAGAGTGCTGGAACAGATGTTCCGTGTTCCGATGCCTCATTGAGTGTGTTCTAACTACATGAAACAGATCCATCGTTCAACATTCTTCACCTATTAATGGAGAGCATATGAATAAACGACATACCATGAAACAGCTGCTGCTGGCCGCAGTCATCTTCGCCGGCATTTCACTCTTTGCACAGGATTCCCGGATCCCCGGCGGTGACCAAAAGGTGCCGCTCGGTGCTGAGGTCCGCAACGGAAAGATGGTCTTCCAATCCGAGGACGGCGAGTACCGCTGGTGGTTCGATTCACGAATCCAAGTGGACGGAGCGATGTATTTCGAGAACAAGAATGCCATGAGCAACGGATTCACGTTCCGCAGACTAACCTTTGCGTTGAAGTCTGTGCTGGGAAAAGATTGGGAATCAGAGATCGACCTTGATTTCGCGGAACAGGTCTCGACCAAATCACAGCTGGAACTGCGCGATGCATTCATCAAGTACACCGTTCCGGATGTGAACCTCACATTCCAGGCGGGACACTTCAAAGAACCGTTCGGCATGGAACGCCTGAATAGTTCGCGTCTGCTCACCTTCCTTGAACGTTCCTCGATCTCGAACGCACTTCCGATGGGACGGCGCTTCGGTTTCTCGGGACGCTATTGGACCGATTATGCTCAGATCACTGCGGCGGTGATGGGACATGAAGCCGGAACGCGCATCGACAAAGGACAGCGCGATGAAGGATTCTCCACGAACCTCCGTTTGACCGCAGCACCCATCAACGAACATGGAAAGAATCTACATATCGGTCTCGCCGGTTCATACAAGACTCCCGATGCAACATCGGACCTTGCTCCGAATGTGATCGAGATCAGTTCGCGCACGGAAACCTATGTCTCCAATCCGAAGCTGCTCCACACCGGCGATATCGCCGATGTGAACTACTACAACCGCTACGGCGCTGAACTGATGTTCATCAACGGTCCGTTCTATGTGCAGAGCGAATATATGGGAACACAGATCGTCCGTTGGTACGGAAAAGAGAACGTCAATCTCGGCGGCGGGTATGTCACGGCAACATGGGTGGTGACGGGTGAAACACGCTATTATTATGTGGACGAAGGGGAAGTGGGACCGATCGAATCACCGACACATTCATGGGGAGCACTTGAGCTTGCAGCACGGTACACCGTTACGGATCTCAACGATCTCAATGCGGGAGTGCACGGCGGGAAAGCCAATCAGTTGATGCTCGGTATGAACTATTATCCGAACCGGAACATCAAACTGCAGTTCAATTATTCCACGGTGAATCTTGACCAGTATGCAACACGCAAAGGGAATCTGATCGGCAACGACGATCATTCCTTCATCCAAATGAGATTCCAGTCATCCTTCTAACGTTAAGGAACCAATATGAAAACGAACATCATCATTCTTTTTGCTACCATCCTGTTGTGTGCGGTGCTCTCATCCTGCTCCCGGGATGAACCTGCACTCTCCGGTCCCACAACACCCGTTGTGCTTCCGGTGGTCATGAACGAGGTCTACTCCCGCGGCGATACCGTCAATCCGGATTGGATCGAGATCTATAATCCGAACACCACCGCCATGAACATCGGCGGATACAAGATCTACGATGCCGGCGGACAGAGCGGAGCAAAGCCGAAGAAAACGATCGCGGCGGGAACATCGCTCGGCGCAAAAGCGTATCTTGTCATTAAAGTCGATACAGCCGATGTATCCGGCTTCGGACTTTCGAGCATCGGCGAAACGGTCTGGTTCGAGAACGGTTCGGGTGTTATTGTGGACAGCTGCGTCATTCCCGCATTGGGGATCGATTCATCCTACGCACGCAAACCGGACGGTTCAACGTCATGGCAGATCGCCAATCCTCCCACAAAAGGGGGACCGAACTCAACGCTTCCGATCTGCATGAATGAGGTCTTCTCCCGCGGCGTCGCGCCGGACCTGGATTGGATCGAGCTCTACAATCCGAACAATATCGCCGTGAACATCGGCGGGTATAAGATCTACGATGCCGGAGGACAGACCGGAGTGAAAGGGAAGAAAGAGATCCCGGCAGGAACGATCCTTCCGGCGAACGGTTTCTTCGTGATCACGGTCGATACGACCGATGCAACAGGATTCGGATTATCGAGCGCCGGTGAGACCGCCTGGCTGGAGAATGCGAACGGAAATCTGATCGATATGATCGCGTTCCCCGCAATGCCGGTGGCGACGACATCGTATGGAAGGAATCCGAACGGTTCATCGACGTGGGCTATTCTGAACTCCATCACCAAAGGAACGTCGAACAATCAATAGAGATCTTTGAAAAATCTTAACTCAATGTCATTTCGAGTCCCGTTCATTTTATCTCACGACTTCGGGACGAGGAATCTGGAAAAATCAGATTTCTCACGTCGCTTCGTGTAAGATCACGCGAACTCGTTCGAAATGACTCAGAGAAATTAATATTTCAAAAAGTACCCAACAATAAATCGGATGAGCATTCCGTTTTAAAAGCGGAATGTTCTCGTCCGATGCAACCAGTGAAACACATATCACTTCTATATTGCATCCTGCTGATGGTCCTTTGCTGTGAAGGATTCATATGCGGACGGACCGCGCCGGCGAATCCGGTCGAGGTCTTGCCTCCGGCAGCGACATCGCTGTCGCTCATCACCAGCTATGGTCTTGGCGCTTTCGCTGCCGAACCATCCGCGATCGTTTATTCCTCGAAGAAGAATACGTTCATGGTCGTCTCTGATTCCCATCCGATGGTGTATGAGATCGATCTTCATGGAAATCTTTTGAACTCGCTCCCGGTAACGAGTACGGACCTTGAAGGGATCGCACTTTCCTTGAGCAATGATACCATCTATATTGCGGAAGAGAAGAACAGACTCATCACATCGTATGCTGCTGCCGGAACGAAACTCTCGTCATTCTCCGCCGATGTTGCCACCATTCCGAACAATGCGCTGGAAGGAGTGACGGTCGGAAAGAACGGGAATCTGTTCGTGCTGAATGAGAAACTTCCCGGAATGCTGCTGGAATATACTCCCGCAGGTACAGAGATCCGCCGAATCTCGCTCACGTTCGCCTCGGATTATTCCGATCTGTTCTACGATGCGGGGGAGGATTGTCTCTGGTTCATCAGCGATGAATCCATGAAAGTGGTCAAGACCGATATGAATGCGTCACCGCTCGCACAGTGGTCCCTTCCGTTCACCAAAGGGGAAGGAATATCCATTGTCCGTGATACTGTCTATATTGTGAATGATGCAGATGCAACAATGTATGTATTCCGTAAACCAAAGTAACAGCTCAGCAGTACCCATTCCATCAAGGAGAATCCTATGAAAAAAAATATGCTACTCTCTTCAGCTGTGCTTTCGCTGTTGTTCCTGACAGCGGCGATGAATGCACAGACCGTACGAATTAACGAGGTCTATTCCCGCGGCGTTGCCGGTGATCTGGACTGGATCGAGGTCTACAATCCCTCGGCTGCATCGGTGAATATCGGCGGATACAAGATCTATGACAATGGAGCACAATCCGGCGTGAAAGGTAAGAAACTATTCCCCGCCGGAACGATCGTTCCCGCGAAGGGATTTGCCGCCATTGTTGTGGATACGGCGACATTCGTCGGCGATACGACCGGATTCGGTCTTTCCAGCAGCGGCGAGACCGTATGGCTTGAGAACGCCGCCGGTGTGCTGATCGATACCTGTGT
The DNA here is from genome assembly GCA_049317705.1 of Bacteroidota bacterium. Classification (GTDB taxonomy): domain Bacteria; phylum Bacteroidota; class Ignavibacteria; order UBA10030; family UBA8401; genus UBA8401. The sequence goes on from JBMOHT010000015.1 coordinate 39,068, forward strand.
CATTCCTGCACTCGGGAACGATACAAGTTATGCACGCGTTCCGGACGGTGCACTCGTCTGGGCAAAGACCACGCCCCGCTCCAAAGCAAAATCGAACGTATTCATTAAAATGAACGAGATCTACACGCGCGGTGTCGCCGGGAATCTTGATTGGGTCGAAATTCACAACGCATCATCCGCCGCGATCGATATCAGCGGGTACAAGATCTATGACAACGGCGCACAGTCCGGCGTGAAAGGGAAGAAATTGTTCCCCGTCGGCACGACGGTCGCAGCCAACGGATTCGCGGTGATCGTTGTAGACACGGCGACATTCGTCGGCGACACGACCGGTTTCGGACTCTCCAGCAGCGGCGAAACGATCTGGCTTGAGAATGCGGCAGGACTGATCATTGATACCGTTGCAATTCCTGCGCTCGGTAATGACACGTCGTATGCCCGCGTACCGGACGGCTCCAATCTCTTCGTTAAGAAGACACCGGTCACAAAAGGCGCAACCAACGGGACCGGAACATTCGTGCGTTCCGAACCGCTTGCCGCAACGGACTTCGCACTGTATCAGAACTATCCGAATCCGTTCAATCCTTCCACAGTGATCGGTTATCAGCTGTCCTCCTCCAATTTCGTCTCTATCCGTGTATATGACCTGCTCGGAAAGACGGTCGCGTCACTGGTGAACGAGCGGAAGAATGCGGGACAATATTTCGTGGAATTCGATGCAGCGAAACTGGCCGGCGGCGTGTATCTGTACAGCATGCAGGCGGGGAACTACCGCGTCACAAAAAAAATGATCCTGGTGAAATAATGAAACACGAACCGAAGAAGATCCATTTCGTTTACATTGAACTGATCGCGCTGACGGCAGGCATCATCTTTATTGCGGTCCAGCTCTATCGGCATTTTTCTGCATAGCTGAACCATTGCGAGCAGAATGAATTGTTCCCGGGTTCCTTATCGTACCGGCATCGCTCTGTGCGGTCCCTGTATGACGGAAGCCCGGGAATTTTTATTGTACGGCCGTATCAAAAGGAAGTGAAAGCATTGACTGGAGGTGGAGAGTGGACGTTCTACATCACTCTTTCTTCTCTGCCTGCACGATCTCTGTCAGCTGGATATTCTCCTTAAAAAGATAGATGGTGCCGACAATGAGGATGGTCAGATA
>JBMOHT010000016.1:0-38910 GCA_049317705.1 Bacteroidota bacterium
GCATCGGAGATCTTCGCGTATTTGCCGCCGCCGCCGATGCCGTCCACAACACGTCGAGTCTGCGCAGGCATGAGGGTGCAAAGGAACAGTACGGCCGTTAAAAACCGTAAGGTCATTAAGGATGTTTTCATAGTAGTAATTGTGTGTGAGTATTGCTTACGATAGGAATTTGACGCTTCCCCTTCAATGACCCATATGAGTCATTGTATTACTTGCTCCATTCATCATACAGCCCCATCCGTTCGCTTACTTTAGCGACATACGAGCGTGTCTCTTCGAACGGCAGATTCTTCTTCAGGTAATCGAACAGTTCATCGGAATTCATCGAATTGATCTTCGGCAGCGCCTGGGTCACATTCCGTTTTCCGGTGAATGCTTTGGCAACATTTCCCGGACCGGTATTGTATGCTGAGATCGTGCAATAGATCCTGCTCTTCGCATCTTTGATCCCGCGAAAATCTACGGTGAACAGTTTGGTGAGGTACGCAGTGCCGAGTTCAATATTGTTATCCGCAACATACAGATATTCTCCCGTCACAAGCGAATCCTTCTTGCGTGCAAAGAGATATGCATCGCGTGCGCCTGATCTCGGAACGAGCTGCATCAGACCGAATGCCGGCACAGGAGACTTCGCTTTAGGATTGAAATAACTTTCGGTGTGCATAATGGCGTAGACAAGTGTGATATCGATACCGAAACGATCCGATTCTTTCTTCACAGTCTCACGGAAATCAGCTGCGCGCTTCTTCACATGGTTCGGCACCAGCGGCACCTGAACTCCAACAACGACTCGCTTCACACCATCCTTGCCGGTGACCACTTCCTGAGTCACCGGAACCTTTTTGACCGCTTCTTCGGCGAACTGTCTTGCATTACGTTCTGTTACCGGCTTTCCGTCGGACATCGCGAGCTGCTCGGAGACGATCGGTTTCTTCTCCGGTTTGATATCATTCTTCTTCTCCAGCGGATCTGTCCCGCCTTTGGTGACGGCAAGCTGAGCGACCTGTTCCTGCAGCTTCTGCTGGATCACTGCAGGATTCTTCGCTTCCGCTTCTGTTACGAGGATCTCCACTTTTGCCTTCCCTTCCTCAAAGTTCACCGACTTACGGGAAGTATATCCTGAATCGTAGGAAACGTATTCTTCTTTTGTGCTGGTCTTGACGTTGCTCTTTCCCCATTTCTTCTCGATCTGCCCTGTGTATTCCTTATAGAGCCGTTCCTGTTCAGCAACATAATCGTCGAACTGCTTGGTCACTTCTGCCTTATAATTTGCGAAGGCCTGTTCCTCCTGCTGAATTCCTTGCTTCTCCTGCTGCTGGAATTTTTCGAACTCCGAAGCTTCCGTAGTATCCTGTGCAGAAGAAACTGCTGTCCCGGCTATGAACAGTGCGATAATAGTGAAGATCATTTTCATCGGTACGTTTCCTTGTCTTTCGTAGTGTATTGATTATGGAATGATGTAACCGTTCACTTCATCTTTTTCAACGGTCACGACTGATGATCTGTCCGGCATGATGTAGATCTGCGCCGCTTTATCGACCTTAGCAGACCATACCAATTTTCCGGTAGTCATATTCAGCAACGCTGCTTTTCCATCCACTGTATAGAAGAGATGGTTCTTCAGTGCGATCGGACGCTGATGGATGGTCTTCTCATCATAATCCCACTCATAGAACCATAAACGCTTTCCTTTTTTGGTATCGACCGCTGCAATTCCATCCTCACCGATCACAATCAGGCGGTCCATCACTTTGCTGTAATCAGCATGAAGAACTTTCGAGACAACGGAGTTTGACGTTCCGGAGATCATCTCCATCTTCTTCAGTACAACCGTCTCATCCTTCCGGTATTGCGCTGAATCGCTCTGAAGAGCTTCCTCACCGGACCACGCTTTCGACAGACGATACAGTGCCTTATAATCGAACGAGCCGATACCGCTGTCGGAGAATTCGAATTTCCAGCTCAATGACCCTTTGTTTGCCGTTGAATATGAATAGAGGAATTTCTCATCTGCCGTGAACAACTGACTGCTGTCCGATGTATAGTTGCTCAAAGAATAATCGAGGAAGATACGTCCGGGATCATCTTCGAATGTCTTCTTCCAATAGATCTTCCCATCGGCGGTATCAACGGCCATAATGGAATATCCTTCATCCTCCCACAGTTTCTTCTCGGATAGTTTTTCTTTTTTCTCATCATAGACGAATTCCGGCTTGAACCCGCCGGTGCGGACATACAGAACTGTATCGATCATATTCATCTCGAACACAAAACCCTCATTCAGATCCTGTTCGATATGCATCCATTTCACCGCACCGGTCTCCGCATTCAGAGCGACCAGTTTCTTCTCGCCCGGTAACAGGATCAGATTGCCGATCTTTTTAACGGGTGCCAGCGCAGCAAGACCGCCCTTGAAAGAGAGTCCGTCTGCGATCTTCATATAGTTCTTTGAAACGATCTTGCCCGATTCCAGATCGACACGGACAATTCCTTCGCCTCCCTCATTCTTCGTGTTCGGTTCGATCATTTCCGATGCGGTATGGATGAGCACGGAAGCGATCCCTTCATTCACCGTAACATCATAATCAAATCCTGCCTTTTCAAATCCCAACGAGAACGGAGTTCTTTCGGACACTGAACCGACCGCAGGCAGCGGAAGGATCCGTTCAGGGAGTGATTCATCCGCGTGCGCAACGAATGTGCGGTAATTCACCTTGCCGTTCAGCACATTCAGACTGACGATGTACAATTTAAGATCATCGCTCTGATCCAGATACGTGACGATGATATTGTTCGAATCCGATGCAATTACCCGATGAACGAATCCGTTCACTGCGGGAGTTTTGGGTGCGGACTGCCAGAGCTGTTTTCCATTCTTCAAATTCACAGCGGTCAGGACATTCTCCTGACTGACGACCATCACCAGACCGGAATCTGACTGTACAAAAACAACATTGCGCAGGTCCTCTACATCGACCGTTGATTGTGAGAATGTTCCTGATGCAGTGTTGACATGCACGATCTTCTCTTCACCGATCACTGCGACACCTTCTGCTGTCGGAACGAAGATGTTGAATTTTTCAGAGATACTTAGTCCCTGCTGGGTCATGATCCTGTTCGAATCGAGATCGAGCACAACAAGATTCTTATTGAACATGAGCGCGATGGAATGCTGTTCCGCCGGCAGGTAATACCACGCACGATGCTGTTCGATCAGATCACCGTTCGGTTCGGATTTCGGGAGGGTAAGAAGTTTTTTCCCCGTAGCTGTTGAAAGAAGAACGCACTCATCATTATCCGTAAAGACCAGCATCTTCTGCTGTTTATCCAGCAGGATGGAGTTGACCGTTCCTTTTTCCGTCAGCGACTTTTGGTATTCGACCGGTGTTCTCCACAATTCTTTTCCCGACAGGATACTGATACCGAGATCGACGTTCTTATATGACACGATCAACACAGTGTCCTGCTGCTGAACTCCGCTGAACCGGTCCTGCTCGACCCCCTGATAGGACCGCTTCCATTGCAGATTATTTCCGGTCATGCTGTAGCAGCACAAGGTGTCTTCGTTCGCCACGATATAGAGCGAGTCATTGAACAGATGGTGCATCGCTTTCTCACTGTATTCCTTCACCTCCACGCTCCACACTTTCTTCCCGGTGGTGTTATCAAACAGCCATGCATATTCATCCGAAGAGAGGAAAAGGTATTTTCCGCCCTGCACCGGCTGGATCTTTTTGACATCATCCTGGAGCTCGGCTTTCCATTGTAGTTTTCCTCCGGTTTGAGCGGAAAGGATCCCCACAGTGAGGATGAATAGAATGGAGTAAACGATACGGTTCATAGATACCTCGTTAGTGACAAAGTGTGTGCCAGTTAAATTTGGGGAATTACAGGGAAAACGGCGACAGTTCCCCCGAATGTCGCCGTTAAGAGACAAGATTGTTCTAATTCAGTGTCGCAGAAAAGCAACACTCATCGGATCCCTGCAGTGTATTGCAGGAAACGCTCTGAGAATTGCCGGTCGGAACGTGAACGGTATCCTTCATCGCGGACTGTCTTCTGTACTTTCAGTAGACGCTCCCGCATATCATCCTTCTTCATATAATTATCATCAAAGATATCGAGCGCAGTACCGGACGGTTCATAGATCTTCTGCAGAACAGAAGATAATGCCGTCGGATCATAGCCGGCACGTTTTAGATAGACCATCGCCAACTTATCCGCATCGGTCTCGTACGACAGCAGACGCGGTGAGATCAGATTCTGGTAAACATTATTCGCGTATTCTTCCAGGTCCTTTTCCTCATCCCCCATTGGTCCCGTATCCTCCTCAAGTTCCGCGAAGGCCGATTCGGATTTGATCTTTGCTTCACTCTTCTTCAGTTCTTTCACACCGTGGCGCTGAATGACATGGACCATCTCGTGTGCGATCACCGATGCGAGTTCCGCCTCATTCGCGCATGCGCGGAACATTCCTTTGGTGATGAAGATATATCCTCCCGGAACGGAATAAGCGGCAGCATGGTCATCATTCAGAATGAAGAACCGGAAGCCGAGATCATATGCTTTGGTATATTTCGAAAGGTAATTGCCGATCAGGTTCACATAGAGTGTTGCAACACGGTCATTCACGAGTCCCTTCTGCGAAACGATCTTCAGCGCAATGCCGAGTCCTATCCCCTCTTCGTGGAACTGGATGTCAAACGGCTTTTCAACGGACATGTATCCGCGAAACGGTTCGATGGTGAAACTGTGCTCGAATTGGTCCATATCACCGGGAGTGACGATCGGTTCGGAATACTTACTGATCTCCGCACCGCCGGCATCGCTTCCTTCGACATACTTTTTGCCGAATCCTTTCACCGCTGCAGCGAGTTCCGCACGCGATGCACGGGAAGAGGTCTTTCCCTTGATGATATTCTCATCGCGGGCCCCTTTTCCGCTCTTGTTGACAAAACTGTTCTCGGAAAGCCAGCCGAGATCGTTCTGCTCGGTCTTCACTTTCAGCCAGCTCCCTTTCTGTTCCACTTTGTTCACTTCGGCGGAAACGGGAAGCGATGCTACGATCTGGAAGTATGAGCCCGGGCCTTCACGCAGGTAGTTCGTCGGCTGTGTCGTCTTCAGCTTCTGCGCATCCATCATTACAGCGGCTGAGAGCATTAGGAACAAGAAGTAGATTTTTTTCATTTTCTCTCCATTACATACATGGTCGATCCCCATTATTTCGTTGTCATCACATACACGCCGTCCCAATCCTTCGCCGGCGGATGTTTCTTGCATTCATTGCATCGTTCAATATACATGGTCGATGCGTAGTCATCAGGATTCGTATTCAGGACGGTCTTGAACATCGATATCGCATCGTTCCAGTGCTGTTCGCGGTAGAGCTTCAGTCCCGCTTCGAATGTCTGCACCATCTTCAGCCGCTGTTCGTTGATCTCTTCCCGTTTGCAGACCACTTCGAAGATCTTGATCGGCAGATTCTTCCCTTTCACCCGCATGATATCCATCTCGCGGAGAAGGAATTCGTCCGTCACCTGATCGTTCGCGGTGGACTCACTGATCATGAGCGATGTTCCGTAGTATTTGTTCACTCCTTCGAGCCGCGAAGCAAGATTCACCGTGTCGCCGATGACCGTATATTCCTTCTTGGACCGACCGCCGATATATCCGACGACCATATTGCCCGAATTGATGCCGATCCTCGTGGAGAAGACCGGTTCACCTTTCGCACGTGCTTCACGCGTCATTTCGAACACGACGCGGGAGAATTCATACGCAGCACGGACTGCGAGCAGACGATGATTCGGATTCTTCAACGGGATGCCGAACTGAACCATCACCGCATCGCCGATGAATTTGTCGATCGTTCCGTCGTGCTTGAAGAAGATGTCGTTCGCCGTGGAGAAATAATTGTTCAGGAATTCAACGAGCTGTTTCGGTTTCTTCCCTTCCGAGATGGTCGTGAACCCTTCAATGTCGGAGAACATGATGGATGCTTCGACTTCCTCGCCGCCAAGTTCGACTTTTTCCGGATCGGCGCTGAGCTGTTTCACCACATGCGGATTCACGAATTGTCCGAAGATCTTCTGTATCTGCCGTTTGTTCCGGCCTTCGGTCGCGAAGTTCCATCCGATGGAGATCACGAATGTGAGAATGAGCGAGAAGAGCGGGAAGACGATCTGCAGCCACATCAATTTGTGCAGGAATAATTGCGTGGTAGTGATCATCAAAACAACAGAAATGACGATGAGCGCTGCGGAACTGACGACGATATTCTCATTATAATTCGCGATGTACGCGATCACTGCGGTAAGGATAAGACTCAGGAGAAATATCCATGCGAACGGTATGTCATAAATGAATGAGCGGTCGAGATAATTGCTCATGGCTGTCGCGTGGATCTCCACACCCGGATATGGTTCCAGATAGGTGAACGGTGTATTCTTCAGATCGAAGAGACTCGGCGCGTTCGAACCGATAAAGACGATCTTATCTTTGAATGTTGTCAACGGAATATCGGGTTCCATTCCTGCTTCAAGTTTCACGGCGGAGACGATCACGGAATGGATCGAATAATATTTGAATACTCCGTCCGGTCCCCCTTTGCCGTACCAGTAGATGAGGTATGGCGACTTCACAACTGATTCGATGGAGTGCTGTTCACCGAACAGGTCCTTATACACATTGTAGGATAAAGCGTAGAGTCCTTTTTCCTGGTACGAATATTGGAGCGCGATCTTTCGGCAGACCCCGTCTTCATCCGGGACGAAATTCACCACACCGACACTCTTCGCAGCCTGCTGGAACTGCACGAGCGGTGAATAGGTCTTATCAAAACTGAATTTCTGGCGTTCAACAATGGAACTTGAGAACTCCGGGAACTTTACCAATGGATCACCCGGCTGGTCCTCTTTCTCCTGTTTCGTCAGAATGGTTGCAAGATAGACATTGCCGGCATTCCTGATGGCGCCAGCGAACAGACTGTCATTGTCCGCACCGACTGAATTGGCACGGTCCTCATCCGGTTCGGTGAACTGAAAATCGTAGACGACCGCTTTCGCACCGGACTTTGCGAGATACTCCGTTGTCTTTGCGTAGAAATCCCTCGGCCACGGCCAGCTGATGCGTGCCGTATTCTTGAAATACTGAAGACTGTTCTGATCGATAGTGATGATGACGATGTTGGTATCGGGAGTGCGGGAGTTCTGAGCAATGCGGAATTGGATATCCAGCGCATTGAGTTCGACAACTTTTCCGAGGGTGGACGATGCAACGAAATATGCGGCAGCAAGGCCGACGATCGCAGCAACCACCGAGCGGAACGGTTTCAGGAACAAAAGCTTTTTGAGCGCTGGGGACATGAAGACCGGACTGTTAAGAGATGAAGAACGTTTTGAGTTCCGTTCGTTTCTACTGTTTTTGCTGTTTCGGCTGTAAGAAAGAATGAAATTTTGGCTTGAAATTCAATCGAAAAATCACTTTCGGTTACGCTTATTGACAGGCATCAAAGCACCGTTTTTCAATGCGATATTTAACTTTCTATAGTTGAGAACTCCTTTGAATTCCTTCAAATGGTCAACGATAATGAGGGACCGCTGTATCCTCTTCTCCTGGTCCTTAACATTCCCGATAATATAGAGCAATGTGCGCTGTTTTCCCGGTGTTAAAGCATGAAAGAACTTCTTCCCCGGCGGATCCTGACGAAAGACCTCTGACAACTCTTCGGGCATCGGAAGTCCGTATTCGCTCGCATCTTTCCGCAGCGATACTGTCACATCCATTCCGAAGTCCAGTCCGAGGGTATCGCGGATTTTTTTATTCACCGAGATGACAGGCCTCCCCTTCTTATAGAACAGGATGGCGCATTGCATGGTCTGCGTCCCGTTCAACGTGCAGATCACTCGTTTATCTTCGGACGTGATCAGCGATTCCGCGATCTTCGTTGGAACCGGAAAATGACATCCCCACAATTTATTATCCGACCGTTCGAGAGTTGATCCGAATTCGAAGACCGCTGATGATGTTTTTTTCTTTGCCATCGATGTTTCATTCTATAGAGTGTCAGTGTTGTATCAAATTAGGAATAAAACGTCTGTTTTGCTACAATCCTCAATGTTATTTTTGTGTTTCTGATGAAGAGGAACATTCCGAACTCCCTCCCGTCTAAATTTCCATGACGACCCCAATTTATTCATCCTATTACGGGAGGCTCCATGAAATATCGTGTATCAATTGTGTTATCGCTGTTAACGGCGATGCTCTGCATGACAGTATCGGCAGCGAATGACGGCGACAAAGTGGTCCGTGTCAAAGCAAAGAAACAAGGATGGCTTGGTGTAGAGATCCAGGATGTGACACCGAAATTCGCACGGGAACATGAATTGAAGATCAAAGAAGGTGCATTCATCAATTCCGTGGTCGATGAGAGTCCGGCAGATTCCGCCGGACTGAAAGAAGGCGATGTGATCGTTGAATTCAACGCCAGGAAAATTGAAACTGCCGATGACTTGACGGAGGCCGTTCGGGAAACAGCACCCGGAACGAAAGCAACAACAAAGATCGTCCGCAGCGGCGAGAATAAAAGTATTGCGGTGAATGTCGGAAAGAACAAACTTCGAACCTCATTTGCATTCGGAGGGATGAGGATGCCGCGCGTGATGATGAAGATGTCCGGCAGGGATGTTGAAGGGATGGAATTGATGGAGCTGAACAAACAGCTCGGTGAATACTTCGAAGCACCGAACGGAAAAGGCGTGCTCGTGCAGAGTGTTGATAAGGATGAGAATGCTGCAAAGGCCGGAATCAAGGCGGGAGATGTCATCACAAAGTTCGGCACGGAAACGGTCACGGATGCCGGCGATATCCGCGATGCACTTTCCGATCTGGATGAAGGTGCCAAAGTGAATATCGAACTTCTGAGAAAGGGAAAGAAAGTGACCGTCTCACTGGAGGTCTCAGAACAAGATAATGACGGAATGATGTTCTGGCCCGGGAACGGATTTGAACATTTTAATTTTGAACCGCAGCAGGAACATATGGAACAGATGCAGCGAAAACTGCATGATGAACTGAAAGAGCTGCCGAGAAAACAGAAGGAACTTGAGAGAATTCAGTTGAAGATGGGAAGTAAAGGCGTGTAGATCTAACATCCATTGTAGGACACCCTGGCCCGCCACAAAGACGGCGGGTAAATAGGGTGTCCTACAATAATGAGATTAATTGAGAATGAAATCTTTCACTGTCTGACGATAGACAGAAATTCCCATCGTTGCCGGAATGGTGGAATGACCGGCACCGGGTACTGCGATGAATGTCTTCGGATCGTTCGCGTTTTGGAAGATGACCTTTCCGTTCTTCTCCATGTCGATGAATGTATCATCGGTTCCGTGGATGATGAGCAGAGGCGACGTGACACTCTTGATCCTCTCCGCATTATTGTATTCCCCTTTCATCACGAATGTTCCCGGAAGATCGAGCAGTGTTCCGCTTTGGCTCAACGATGATGCCGAAGCAAAGGCCGCTTCAAGAATCACCCGCCGCGGTGTAAAGACATTCGCCGCAAGATAGGTTGTCGGTGCGCCCCCCAGCGAGAATCCATACGCCGTGATCTGTCCGTCAGCATATCCCATGGAGTTGCGCAGGAACTGATATGCCGCCGTTGCATCGGAGTAGATCGCCTCTTCGGTCGGTTCCCCTTCGCTCATTCCGTATCCCTGATAGTCATAGATGAACACATTGAAGCCCATCGAATAGAAATGCTCTGCCCTGTCCCAATAGAACTGCAGATGGTCACGGTTACCGTGGCTGTAAAGGACCACATTCTTTTGATTCGGATCAGAGGAACGGATGAAATATCCGTAGATCTTCTTTCCTTGTGATGTCAGCACGACCTGTGTGCGGAGTGATTCGGGGATCACCGCGGTGGAAAGTGAATACGATTTCAGCGGTGCAGAATTGAATAATGACGCATCAAGATCGAAACAGCCGGAGAGTGAGAGTCCTGCTGAAGCGACAATGAATGATATGATCACACGTAAGTTCTTCATTGCAGCTCCGCCTGCAGTCCGATGAAGAGACCGATATTCCCTTTCCCGCCGACCGCCGCCAATCCTTCGAACACGCCGTGACGCGTATCCTTATTCATTGCCATCCATTTCGTTTCGCACTGCAGAAGCACTGAACTACCGACCGGGAAACTGTATCCGACGAATGATGAGACGAACCATTCCCTGGAGGAGAATTGATAAAGATTGTCTGCGCCGAAATAGATCAATGACCGTTCACCCACCGAATAACTTCCGGTGAGTGTTGCCATCGGGAAGAACCGGGTGGTATTTCCTCGGAAAGCATCGCTGAAAATATATGCCCTTCCGTTCACCGTAATTTCTGGACGAATCCCCTTTTCAGGAAGCAGCCGGGCGCAGAATCCTCCATCTACACCGATATCTTTGAAGAGTAACGCAGTGACATGGGCATTTCCATAAACGGTCAGATTCTGCTGCACGCCATAGAGCATGCCGACATTAAGGTAGGGAACGGGAAAAGCGATGGAACCGACGGGAATGATGGGACCTCCGAACGATGCAATGATCTCGGATTTCCCTTCTTCGATAGGACGAACGGGCTGAGTTACACCGCATCCAACGAACAATGAGAACAGGAGCGCTATGATCGTAATTCGGGTCACGGTAATTTTACCGCCGTCCATTTATCGCTGAAACTGATCTTTGGCCAGCCGCTCTTTGTCGCCTGTGCGCTGTAATCACCTTGACCGGTCCCGTCCGTTTTGAAATATCCGCTGAATTTCCCGTTGATGGTGAATCCCTGATATGATTTGGTCAGTGATGCGGAGATGGTTCCGTTGCTGTTCAATACGCCGATCAGATCGATATCCTGCACAAGACCGACACCTTCGAACTGGATATCCAATTTCCCGGTGATATCGTACCGTGTAGGGATGATGCTGTTCGCGATGGAAAAATTGAATTGCTTCTTCAGCGTAGTCAGAAGAGTTGTGCCGAGCCAGTTACCGACGATCGTGTTCGCACCCGGTGTATTCGGCTGATAATATGCGACGATCTTTGTCCGTTCACTAAACTTCGTTGTATCTGCCGAATTCGCTGCACTTACAGTGATGGTACGGATGCCTTGATTCAATCCTGTAACCGTTGTATTGAACGCACCCGATGCTGAATATGGCACTGCCGCATTATAGAAACCGGATTGCGGTTCTCTCACGCTCAGTTTGGATAGACTCTGCACTGTTCCCGACACGGTTGTAAAATTCTCGAAGATGAGGATGGCCGGAGGAGGATCAAGAGATAGTCCCGGTGCGGTATTCACTGCGCGAACATTCACATTGAGAGGATCGGTGACCGTATTCCCGATCTTTGCGGTGATGGAAGCATATCCGGGTGATTTTCCGGTGATGACACCGTTCGACACGGATGCGACAGAGGAGTTGGAAGAGATCCAGAGTGCTTTCTTTACATCAACAACCTCATAGGAAGTATCGACCGTTGTGACTGTAAACCGTGCGTCGGTCATGAGTCCTGAGTTGGACAAGGTCCGCTCCGATGTGTTCAGCACCGTCCCGATCAAGGTAACGGTCCACGTTTCATTGTTTGCGTTGATGAAGATGGAATCACGGTCCGGCTGCATGGCCAGCATAGAATAGTTAACACTCTCTTCAGTCTCCTCCACTAACTTTTCACACGAAGAGAACGCGATACAGAGCACGAACAGCGTCAGAAGTTTTTTCATAAGTTCCCCTGAAGTTAGAACGACAATTGAATACCGGCAGAAAGATTGGTCCCGCCGAGTTCGGGACTCGGACGTCCGAAGAGATCGATCTGCAGTTCCGCCAATTTACAATACTCCGCCTCTGCAAAGATCCTGATCATACCGGCGAGTTTCAGTGATATTCCGACCGCACCGCCGATGCCTTTACTCTCTTTGCTGCTGCTGGCGGTCAACCGGGCGATAACGGGGGATTCAGTGGTGATCATCTCATCGGCACGGGTCGAGACATAGAGAAGATCAAGATACAGCGGGATCTCATCGCCGCGGATCCGGACCCCGGCCTCATAGAATTTTTGTTTCCATTCGGCTTTACCAAGTTGATCGATATTCGTTACGGTGGAGCGGCCGGTTGCGGAAAATTCACGGTATTTTGCGATGAGCACCATCGACCGCGTGCCGAGACCTGCCGCAAAATTCTTTGTCAGTGTACTATTGGAATAGATCTGCCTGAATTCTTTGTCCGCCTTCAACGTAAAATTGCCGACGGCTGCACTGGCCATGATATAGAGTGATTCTTGTTTCGGTTCAGCTTCCTGACCGAACAGAACTATAGAACAGAGAAGGAAGACGGAGACCATATTGGTAAAACTGCGGGCAGGTACCATAGTCGATCACATTTTGAAGTGGGTATCGGGTGAGGTCAGCTTCGGAACTGTGCCTGGAATTTTTCGGGGACCGGTGCGAGTTTACGTTCCTGATAATTGAAGAATGCGATGCCGGTCTTTGCCTGCACGACTTCTCTGCCGCTCTCACGTTCACGGATAAGATAATAAATATCGCAGCCAAAGCGAGAAAAATCTTTCACGGCGATCTGTATGCGGAGTGATTCTCCGTAAAATGCTTCAGATTTATACAAGACCGCGGAGTCCGACATGATGAGGCCCACACCTTCGATGCTCATCTCCGTCCATCCGTGTTCAATGAGCATACGCAGACGCGCTTCGTGGATAATGGATAGCACGGCATCATTCCCGAGATGACCGCCGTAGTTGATGTCGGAGATACGGATCGGGATCTCGGTCGTGAAATGGAACTGCGTCGGTAGTTCGAGTTTGATGCGCGGCATTATAATGACGATCTATCGGAAATAGGTACGGTAATTTGAATAGGTGATCAGATTTCTCACCCCGATGTCCCGACTATCAATAATGGACATCGGGTCTCGAAATGACAATGGTGATAAAAGAGAAGTCTCTTTTCGAATCAGGAAAATACTCAACTATTTCCGAGCCGTGCCGAACTGATATTCCCGATGATATTCCTGGATCGATTTCACACTCATCTTCCCCTGTTTGATGCGCTCTATCCCCTTCACCGCGGTCGCAGCGGCGGAGAGCGTGGTGATGAACGCGATCTTCTGCTGGATGGCGGCCCAGCCGATGGAGTATTCATCATACCGGGATTCTTCACCGAGCGGAGTATTGATCACCATCTGCACTTCACCGTTCTTAATGGCGTCCACGATGTTCGGACGGCCTTCATTCACTTTGAATACGGAACGTGATTCAACACCATTGGACTTCAGGAATTTCGTCGTCCCTTCCGTCGCGATGATCTTGAATCCAAGATTGGCATAATCCTTCATGATGCCGACCGTCTCAGCGGTCTTATCATTATTGTTCACGCTGACAAAGATCGTCCCTTCTTTCGGGAGCGGATTCCCTGCGGCCATTTGTGCTTTGGCGACTGCAGCACCGAAGGATTGCGAGATACCCATCACTTCGCCGGTGGAACGCATCTCCGGTCCAAGGAACATCTTCACTTTGGGGAATTTGTTGAACGGGAAAACCGATTCCTTCATGGACATATGCTTCACTTTCGTGAAGTCGAAATCGAGAACACCGAGATCCTTCAGTTTCATTCCCACCATCACCTTTGCGGCGATCTTGGCAAGCGGAAGTCCCGTTGCTTTGCCGACGAACGGCACCGTCCGTGACGCACGCGGATTCACTTCAAGAACATAGATCTTATTGTCCTTCATCGCATACTGCACGTTGATCAATCCTTTTACATGCAATGCATAAGAGAGTTTCTTTGTCACTGCGATGATCTCTTCGAGCTTATCATTCTTCAGCATGAATGGAGGGAGCACGCTGGAACTGTCGCCGGAATGGATCCCGGCCTCTTCGATATGTTCCATCACGCCGCCGATGAGCACATCTTCGCCGTCGCATACCGCATCCACATCGAATTCGAACGCATCCTCAAGGAAGCAGTCGATCAGGATCGGTTTCTCGGGAGAGACGTCCACGGCGAGTTTCATATACTCTTTCAAGGACTCGCTGTTGTAACAGATCTGCATCGCACGGCCGCCGAGCACATACGAAGGACGGACCAACACAGGATACCCGATCCCTTCAGCGACAATGAGCGCATCCTTCACGGAATATGCCGTGCCGTATTTCGGATGTTCGATATTATTCTTACGGAGCAGATCGCCGAATCGTTCACGGTCCTCAGCAAGGTCAATTCCTTCTGTGGATGTTCCAAGGATCTTCACGCCGTTCGCTTCGAGTGCTTTCGCGATCTTCAGCGGCGTTTGTCCGCCGAAACTGACGATGATCCCTTCGGGCTGTTCCAGTTCGCAGATGTTCAGCACATCCTCAACAGTGAGCGGTTCGAAATACAATTTATCCGTCGTGTCGTAATCCGTTGAAACGGTTTCAGGATTACAGTTGATCATGATGGTTTCGTAGCCTTCTTCACGCAGGGACTTCACGCCGTGCACACAGCAGTAATCGAACTCGATCCCCTGTCCGATCCTGTTGGGACCTCCGCCGAGAATGATCACTTTCTTCTTATCAGAACGGACCGATTCATTCTCCTGTTCATACGTGGAGTAATGATACGGCGTATTGGATTCGAATTCCGCAGCGCATGTGTCCACCATCTTATAGACAGGGATGATATTCATTGTTTTGCGCAGTGACCGGATCTTTGCCTCATCCGTTTTCCAAAGGTGAGCAAGCTGACGATCGGAAAATCCGTATTGTTTTGCTTTGAGAAGGATCTCTTTTGTGATTTTTTTCATCGGACCTTTATTTTTGAAGAAGCATTTTTTTTGTCTCAGACCTTGTGCCGCATTGCAGCCGGTAAAAATAGACCCCGCTCGGTAATGCATCCCCGCGGAATTGGATCGTATGATATCCGGATTCCTGCAGAGAATTCATTGGTTCAGCAACCGACCTTCCCAGTATATCAAAGACTCTCATTATCACGTTCTGCCGTTCCGGAACGAAATAGGATATCGTCGTCGAAGGATTGAACGGATTGGGATAATTCTGTTCCAACCTGAATTGATGAACGATATTCGGTCCATCACCGACATTCAATACGAACGATCGCAGTTCCTCCAGCATGCCGGGCACCTTCACTTCGGGGATCGTTACTCCCAACAATGCAAAAGTCGAAGATGACTTCGGGATCACCGTCGAAGGGACCACACGGCGAACGATCCACATATCTTTCGCAACGAACGTGGAGTCAAAGAACTCGACGATTGGGATCTTGATCGTACCGATGAAGGACGGATACAATACCGTCGCTGCAAACTTAAAGACAAAGGGCGTTACGGTATATTTTACCCCGGATACCGACATCAACTGTTCCGCTAACTTTTTTGATGTGAACGAGAATCGTACCGGAAAGGTCATCGAATCGATCGTCACCGTTGTATCAAACCGTATCAGCGTATCAATCGTGTTCACACCGGAAAAAAAGTTCATTACAGTATATGTTCCGTTGAACCGGCTCAGTCCCAATGAATCGATCGTCAACGCCGGGAATAATTTTCCCGCATCGAAAGGCCGCTTCACGGTATTCTGATATGTGCTCCATTTCACTGTATCGGGGACCCCGCCGGCGATCGTTTTGATCCATTGCGTTGTCCATTCGACACCGTCAATATCAAGGACGGTGTACCCGATCATTTGGTCCTTCCGAATACTCATCGTGGAATCGATCGGAAGCTGGAGCGAATCAAGAACAACCTGCGAATAATTCCAAACGGAGCCGTTCTTTCTCGGAAAATATTCCGATGCTTTTGGTGACGGTACCTGTGGATAGAGAGCTGAACTCCACCATGAGGTCATCATCAACAGCAGGAGCATCCTACGCAATTTCATATTCCTTCAGTTCATTCTCGAAGTCAATGATCTGCTTGATATTGAACAGGAACCACGGGTCGATCTTTGTGAGCGAATGAACTTCTTCGAGCGAAAGTCCAAGCTGGAAAGCATAGCGGACGTAAAAGATATTGTTCGCTTTCGGTCTGCGGAGCTGTTCCTTTACATTCTTGATCCACGTGGTCCGCTCTGTTTTGGTCAACGCATCGATATCAAAATGGTCCTTGCCGTCTGCACCGAGACCGAATCTCCCCTGTTCAAGAGAACGGAGTGTCTTCTGCAGTGCTTCTTTGAAGGTCCGACCGAACGCCATCGCTTCACCGACGGATTTCATTTGAACACCGAGCGTATCATCCACACCTTTGAATTTCTCAAAATCCCATCGCGGGATCTTCACCACGGTATAATCGATCGTCGGTTCGAATGACGCGGGGGTCAGTTTCGTAATATCGTTCGGGATCTCATCCAGAGTGTATCCAACCGCCAGTTTCGCCGCGATCTTCGCAATGGGGAATCCTGTTGCTTTCGATGCAAGAGCGGAACTGCGTGAGACGCGCGGATTCATTTCGATCACATACATCTTGCCGTTGCTCGGGTCCATTGCGAACTGCACGTTCGAACCGCCGGTGTCCACGCCGATGGCGCGCATCACTTTCAAAGCCGCGTCACGCATGAATTGATATTCTTTGTCCGTCAATGTCTGTGCCGGTGCTACCGTAATGGAATCGCCCGTATGCACACCCATCGGATCGAAATTCTCGATGGAACAGATGATGACCACATTGTCCTTGGTATCGCGCATCACTTCCAGTTCGTATTCTTTCCAGCCGAGCACGGATTCTTCCACCAGAACTTCGTGCGTCGGACTCTGGATCAGTCCATTCTCCACAATGGATTTGAACTCTTCTATATTATAGGCGATACCGCCGCCGCTTCCACCCATGGTGAATGATGGACGGATGATGATGGGAAATTTACCGATGGAGTTCACGACCTTCATTGCTTCATCGAGCGAGTAGACGAAACCGCCGCGCGGCATATCGAGTCCGATCTCCATCATTGTCTTTTTGAAGAGCTGACGGTCCTCCGCTTTTCTGATGGACTGAAGATTAGCGCCGATCAGTTCCACATGATATTTTTCCAGCGTTCCGCGTTCCGCCAAGGCAACAGCAGCATTCAGCGCTGTCTGTCCTCCCATTGTCGGAAGGATCGCATCGGGACGTTCCTTTTCGATGATCATCTCGATGAATTCAGGAGTGATCGGTTCGATGTAGGTTGCATCCGCAAGTTCGGGATCGGTCATGATCGTGGCAGGATTGCTGTTGATCAGGATGACACGGAAGCCCTCTTCCCTCAGCACTTTGCACGCTTGTGTTCCGGAATAGTCGAATTCGCAGGCCTGACCGATGACAATTGGTCCGCTGCCGATAATGAGGATGGATTTGATGTCGGTTCTTTTTGGCATCGTTTGATTCAGTCGGATAGTCGGTACGATACACAAAAACCTCCGCAGTCGCTGTTGACCGCCGGAGGTTTTTGATCTTGGTTTCGACAAAATACGAATTTTCTCCGAACATTACAATTCCCAGTTGATTCTGGCAGGGAGTCTTTCTATCATTACACAACTTTTTGGGAGAATGAATGTCCGCTCACAAACTTCGTATCGGCGATCTCTTCAACACGGCGGTGATCGTCGCAGCTCTCGGATATTTCGTTGATATCTACGATCTGATCCTCTTCAGCATTGTGCGGGTCCCCAGTCTTCGGGACCTGGGACTGACACCGCAGCAGATAACGGACCAGGGACTCATCCTGCTGAACATTCAAATGCTGGGCATGCTCCTCGGCGGCATTCTTTGGGGAGTCCTTGGGGATAAGAAAGGACGCATCCAGCTCCTGTTCGGATCTATACTTCTCTACTCACTGGCAAATATCGCCAATGGATTTGTCAATTCAATCGAACTCTATGCGCTGTTCCGATTCATCGCCGGTGTCGGTCTTGCGGGAGAACTCGGCGGAGGCATTACGCTCGTCTCGGAGATCATGCCGAAGGAAACACGCGGTTACGGCACGATGATCATCGCCACAGTCGGCGTGGCCGGAGCGGTGCTCGCATACAATATTGTGGAACACTTCGATTGGCGAAATGCATACTTCATCGGCGGCGGACTGGGATTGGCGCTGCTCGTTCTTCGTGTGAGCGTATTCGAATCGGGCATGTTCAACGCCGTAAAGGAGAAGAATGTCGCGCGCGGAGATTTCTTCAGTCTGTTCACGCATAAAGAGCGGTTCTTCCGTTACATGAAATGCGTCTTCATCGGTCTCCCCACATGGTACTGCATCGGGATACTCATCACACTTTCGCCGGAATTCGCTAAATATCTTCACATCGACGGCACCGTGAGCGCAGGTCGGATGGTGATGTTCTTCTATCTCGGACTGATCCCGGGGGATTTCCTGAGCGGAGTGCTGAGTCAGATATTCAAGAGCAGACGGAAGATCCTCGCCGGATTCCTGCTGGTGAACTGCATCGCCATCATCACGTATTTTCTGTCATCGGGGATCACGGCGGAATCGATGTATCACGTCTCATTCTTCCTCGGACTCAGTGCAGGATATTGGGCGATCTTTGTAACGAACGCAGCGGAACAATTCGGCACGAACATGAGAGCGACCGTCGCAACAACGGTGCCGAACATGGCGCGCGGAGCGACGATACCGATATCCCTTGCATTCACGTTTGCCACGTCGCAGTTCGGTGTCCTAGCAGGAGGCGCTGTAGTCGGTGCGGTCTGCATCATCATCGCCGGCTACGCGCTCTATCATCTTGATGAGACATTCGGCAAAGATCTGGATTTTGTTGAGGAATGATATTCAAATATAGATTCCCGCATAGGTGAACATGATAAGCTCTCCATTAACTTGAATCATTATCATACCAATCATCCTTGTCATTTCGAATCCCGCATTAATTATTTTACTTATGCGGGATGAGAAATCTGTTCATACTAAAAGATTTCTCATTTATCCCTTTGGGACTTCGCAGACCGTCACAGAGCCAGGGCTCGTTCGAATTGACACTATTGATAAACAAATACAAACACAAATGGCGCAGAGACTGCGCCATTTGCTTTTTTATTTTGCAGAAGATAATTCCCCGACCGATACCCGCCAAGACCAACGGCGGGCAGAGCGTTCAGGGGGTGGGGAGAAATATTCTCTGTTACTTCAACAGGATCATTTTTTTCGTTTGAATGAACGATCCTGCTTCGAGACGGTAGAAATAGATACCGCTTGCGACCGATGAGTTGAATTGATCCTTTCCGTTCCACTCAACAGTGAACCGTCCCGCATTCCGGTGACCGCTGAACAGTGTCGCCACTTCCCTTCCGATGATATCATACACTTTCAACGTCACGCCGGATTGTACCGGTAATCCGAACTCGATCCGTGTAGAAGGATTGAACGGATTCGGATAATTCTGCGAAAGCGAGAATGCTTCAGGGATCATCGATATTTGTTCCATCTTTACACCGAGTGTCTTCAGCACGACCGTTTTGATATCGCCGGGCTTCACGGACTGATATTGAGTGAATGTGATGACTGTCCCCGCAGCTGGTGCGGTGTTCACACCCGATTCACTGGTAACGAGAATGTTCGAGAGGATGTGGTTCGCCGCATTCATATAGCGCCCTTTCACCGCGACAGTCGTCGGAGGGAATACTGTGTTTGCCGATGAGTAATACGACAGGTCATTATTCACGGCATCCCTGGTGTCAGCGACACCTTTGATGTTATCGAAGACAGATTTACCGGCATACTTCGGATTCGACGTTGTATTCCATACTGAATCGTTGTTCATATCCACCACAGTCGGAACAACTCTCACCGTATCTTTGAACGCAGCGAACGGCACTTTGATGAAGTATGACTGGCTCGGTGTCGGATTAGCAACCGGCGGTACTGCTACGGCCCAGTTGAGTCCATTGACGAATTTCAACTCAACTTTTGCCTCATTCGCTTTCGTCCCTGCAAAGAGAAGGTGCAGTGTATCGACAAGCCGATATGTATTCTCCGGATTGACCGTGTTGATGACACTTCCCACGGTCGGTGCTGTCTGCTGAACTCCCTTCGATCCGAGCTTCGCTTTCCCGACATACAATGAGAATCCTGCGAACCGGTTCTCGGTGTATGAATAGATCGGCTGGGAAACTGCGATCAAAGGATCGATGGTTTGACGGACATTCATACCGTCCGCGATCTGACCGCGCACCTCGCCGTTCGGATTCGCAGCAGTTTTGATATTCACATACAGATTTCCGGCAACGAAATATTTGAACAACGAATCTGCGAATGACTGCGATACATCACTCTTGGACCAGATACCGGAAGCGGTATTTCCGGAGAAACTGAGTGTCTTCACCAGCGGTCCCGAAAGATTATACGTTCCAAAATAGATACCGGCGTCTGTGATCGCACCAGTCAGTCCTGAGACGGTGATGGAATACGCTACCTGCGTATGCGCATCATTGATGGTGAATGTCCCTGTCCCCTGCGCATTCGGCAGCGTGGTGATCGCGGGGACCTCTTTCTTCGCTGAAAGATTCGCTGATACAGTGGCATAATCCGTACCGGCAAGATTCTTCACGATGGTCCAATCGATCGTCGGACCGACGGCGCCGTACCAGATATCATAGACCTGTCCGGCAGCAGCGGGATCGAACACGACCACACCGACCTGCCCGTCATTATTTCCCGCGGTATTCACGGCGAGTGTTGTCAACGAATCAGCAATTGAAGCGAATTGCACCACGGGAAAATCCCATGACGTATCCCATGAGTTTCCTTTATCATCCCGCATCGATACATACACGGGATACGTCGGGTTGGAATATGTCTTTGGAAGTCTGAATGTAAAATACACTGAAGATGAAACAGTTGATTCACCGTTTGCAGCGATCGTGCCGAACTGATAATCCTTCGCCGCGGATGTGCTGGAAGTGACGAATGCATTCACATTCGTGGCGTCAAACGGTGAATTGTTCTTTACTGTTAGTCTATAATGGACAAACTCACCATTATTGACCACGCCGTTATTATTGATATTATCGAACACGACCTGTGCAGCTGAAACAACAAGAGTTCCGGCGGTCGTAACGCGTTCGATCACATTCTTGATAGTGCTCGTTTGACTCTTCGTATTCGTGAACGTGATATCGATACCGGTCGGCGCGGCTGTACGGGACACCGTCACTGAATTTGCAAAGACGCCATCGGCTGCACTTCCGTCCCCATGAGTTCCGTCATCGAATAGCTGCACCTGACTGTTATTGAAACTGCATGTAATAGAAGTGATGGAACCTGCTGCCGCAGTAGCGGTGATCTTAACCGCTGCTTCTGTTGCATTCGGATACGTGACCGAAGCAGTCACCGTCGGGGGAAGCGATTGAAACAATCCGTTATACGTGAATTGAACGTAGCGATCTGATTCTTTCAGTGCGGTGACGCTGTTAAGATAATCCTTCCCGACCGCACCGATCACACCGACAACGATCTCCTGTGTATCGCCGAGAACCATGGTGAACGGACCGCTGGATTGGAGCATTCGACGGTCGCCCGGTCCTTCGAGAACACCGTCGATCCATCCTTCCTTCGAGATAGGATCACCGGAGAGCCAGAATTTTGACGGTGCTTTCAGAACAGGATCGATCACCGGCGACGGATCCGGCGGTCCCTGCGGCGTCGGAGGCAGTCCGCGCATCAATTGATACCATTGAGTTGAGCCGTTGAGATTGAACGGAGGATCCGAATAGAATCCGCCGGCAGCGAAGTACGTGAAAG
This sequence comes from Bacteroidota bacterium, assembly GCA_049317705.1. GTDB lineage: Bacteria > Bacteroidota > Ignavibacteria > UBA10030 > UBA8401 > UBA8401. The sequence continues at coordinate 21,771 of JBMOHT010000016.1, forward strand.
CGGTCATCGGAAGATTCTTGAATCCTGCCCGTTTCTTAAGATCGAAGACCGCAGTATCGCCCGGCGATGAGACCAGAGGTCCCTGCAGAAAATCATACCCGAGTGCCGGCGGAACGACGTTGAATTTTGAATACTCTTTGTCCGTTGCATACGCATTGTAGACATACCCGAGACTCAGTACTGTATCACATCCGACATAATCATCGCCCGGATCACCAAGATCCGGATCGGACCAGTGAGTGATATAGACGTTCTGTAACTGAGAACCGACCGGTGTCTGAGAGGTCCCTTTATAGATCAATTTATATTTTTTATAGAGCGTGTTTCCATTCAGACCGCCGACGTTATATCCCCACAATGTTACCTGCTGTTCCAGTCCCATCGGTTTTGTCTTCCATGGTGAATCGCCATTCGCAATATCGTTGCTCACATACCAGATCACCTGATCAGCATTTGCGAGTCCAGGTTCATCCGCCTGAGGATAATGTTTCGGAACTTCTTTTCCGCTTACTGTTTCGAACTGCGGAGTATATACTCCGTCATTATTCGCATCATAGAACGGGGCTCCTTTTGATGCAGGCCATTCCGCCCAGTCCTTTCTATATTGAACGGTCAAAGCACTGATATCCGCTTCTGTGACAGCCGCGGCGGGTTTGGAATATGTTTCCGCAGCATCCTGCTTCAGATCTGCTGTTGCGTAATCCTTTCGGATCCTCCAGATACGCACGTTCGGATCCGCTGCACTCTCAACAATTCCTGTGCGCAGACCAAGTATCGCACCGGGAGCGAATCCTGAATTGTAGCTGTGCCCGGTAACTCTCGGCAATGCGGAAACTCCATCCGTCGAATATGCTCCGATCATCAATCCTGAAGCATAGATCGCCGTGGATGTCCCCCGCGGGAATGTCAATCCGGAATTTCCCGTGTTCGGATTCCGTTCCCCCTCACCGTTATCGGAATACCACGCGGAGATATTGTTGATGTTCAAGAGTGTGGCTGAGGGAACTCCGTTGACCTTGTTGAGTCTGGGAGTTCTTCCCTGCGGTGCTCCTGCGAATGCTGTCACTGTTCCAAGAACGACGAACAGTATAAATATGCGGAAGAGTTTTTTGTTCATTGTTTATTCCTTTCAGGATTGGTGAATGATGCTGCCGATGGATTGGCAATCATCATGCCAGAGTCATTCATCGTTTTGGTTCTGATTTTCAAAGCTTTTCATTCCCGTTATTGTCGGACAGCGCGCCGGAACTGTCGTTGAACTTCGTCCGACACTTTTTGGGATATTATTTCTTATCCGACAGTCGCTGTTTTGCCAGCGTATTCCAGCGGGAAAGCTTTTCTGAAAAATCATTGTTCCGGTACAATGCGATCAGTTTTGCCGATTCATCGAACAGGAATCCGTCCAGTCCAAGCCGTTCGTAAAGAGTGAATAATTGATCCACGATCGTCTGATCAAGATAGAGGGACGGATATTTCGTCATCATCCGTTTGAGTGTCAGCACAGCACCGTCCTGCCGGTCATTCCTAAGGAATGCTGCTGCCATATTCAACCGTTCCGTTTTATATGGAATAGAAAATTTATCGGACGGAGCAGCCGCTCTTTTACCGTAGGTCAATCCGACATCAGGTATCTTGAGTGTATCCTTCGAACGGTCAGAATTCGGAAGCTGTTCTGCTTCGATCCTTGTCAGTTCGGCAACGACCTCTATCTTACTTTTCACCGTCACATCATCCACGAACACGTAACAATTTTCCGGCACTTCAACCATGTCAGTTGCATGAAATACCTTCACGAAACTCTTCCCTTTCGTCAACAGAAATGTCCGTTTCGGTATCTCCGTCTTCACCGATATCGGCTGCCACTGTCCGGAGGTCGGCAGAAGGACCAGCGCATCACCTTTCTCGAGTTTCACCCACACTTGTTCTGAGGACTGCGGGACGCAGAACGCCAAAATGACGAGTAAAAGTATTGCGGAACGCAAGAATGTTTTCATAGTTTTACCTTTACGCTAAATATTTCACAGCATCAAAAATCAACGATATTCACTGACCGCCTGCTGAAGGTCGGCGGAGCAATGACGTTCTCATAATACTGTATCATACCGGAGCGGAATGCCTCTTCAAATCCTTTATTCAGCACCGTCGTTTCGATCGGGATCCAGATGGTCGCCGCACCTCCGTAAGAACGGCGTGAGACCCATTGCACATCCACAAGATCGAGTTCCATTGCACGTTCGCTTTCGATCCCGGTATCGACGAGGAGGAATACATGACCGGGAATTCCTGCCGAAGTTCCGCCCGTGGTTTTCCCTTGCGGCGGAAGATCAACGACCGCGCATCGATATCCGATCGCCATCAGATACGAAGCAGTATAGACGACCAGGTCCTCGCAATCACCGGCAAGCGCGTCGAGTGTCTCAACAGGATATTGCACCCGATCCACAACGTATGTCGTGGTCGGATCGCTCACATAGTGGAGATCCTTTCCGATCGCGTTGATGAATCCTTTCAGCGTTGAGAACATTCGCTGATATTCAGTATGGTTCGTATCCCGGTCCGCCGAAGCGATCACCACCCGCCGCGCATGTTCGATCACCGAAGGCTCCTCCGGTGTCAGGAAGAAATGAAGATTGCGCGTATCTCCGTCCCAATGATGCGCTTCGTGTATCGACACCTGCACCGTTGCGAGACCCCACTCTTTTCCGGACTCGGTCATCGTCAGATTCATTTCCCGTGTTTCGGACGTTTTCACAACGGACATATCCGCCAGATACAGGAACATCGGTATCTCACGCGATTCCCCGGCATGAAGCCTGATCACTCCGGTGCGGTAGACTCCAAGCCCTCCTTCAATTTCAAGGACGAACTGTCCTTCCGCCGTTTCGGCGGCAGTGTTTCGGACGCTGATGGTTCCGATCGGATTGAATGCGTAGAAGTCACGTTTCGAAAAATACAGGTCCCGCTGCTGTATTGAGCATCCGACCAATAGGATATCGCTTGCCGCACGTTCCTTCCTCAGATCGTACTGAATTCCGGCTTTCACCGAAGAATGCGGCAGACGTGATTCCAGATCGTCATCCCACGGCGGTGCGATGGAACCATACCACCGCTTCAGATCATCCTTCGTGAATTTCCCCGAAGCACTGCGGACAGACGTATATCCTGCAGTAAACTCAAGACGGTCCGTCACAGGGAACACCGCAGAGACCGAACCGGAAAAGGAATCATAATTCCGGCGGTCCATACTCCCGCGGACCCGCAGTATCGCCGGTTCGTGTTCTGATATGAGCGGAATATTCAGTGATTGAATATGCTGCAGATAGACATCAGAAAGATTCCACAGAATGTCCGTCCGGGAATTCTTCTGACAGAATCCCGCACCGATCACCGGACGCATCGATGCTGCAGGAATTCTCGGATCTCCGACTCGTCCGAATGAGATGGAATTGATCCCGCCGGTAATGGAGATCGGACCAAATCCGGTCTCCGCCAGAATGCCGCCGATGAAATCCGCCTGCTCTCGCTTATCCTCATATGAAGAGATAGTGTATGTAGTCGAATCGATCCTGTCGATCAGCGGCGTCCACAGCCGTTCGGAGCGGATGACCGGAGAGAGATCGAACGATGTCCTCACAAAACCGAACTGCCGGGTGACGGTGAACGAGAATGGTTTCGAGATCTGATAGGATTCATTCTCCAATGAAAAATTCGGGTCGATGAAGACCGTCTCGTGTTCCGAAAGATTCAGGAAACTTCCATCCGCCGGAATATCAAAATTGATCTGATTGTTCAAACGGATGGTCGTGGAGAATTCCCATGGACCGGCTGCATAACGGACCCCTGCTGTGCTTTCGAGGAATCTGTTTCTCGCGGTGACGAATTTACTCACGCCGGTAGTGAACGTTGCCTGAACATCTCCGTCCGATATCCTTTGCGACTCAAGAGCGAGATGATGTTCGTACTGCGCCTGGAGCAGTACGGGAAGGAACACGAGTATGCTGTATAAGAAAGGACGCATCTTCACATCATTTCATCCACGCCGTTCCGGCACTGATCAGCTGAAGCGCATCGGAGCGGAACGGGATCGGGAGTTTTCGGAATTGTGCCGCAACGATCTCTTCCGGCGTAGAACCGGCCTGCTTCCCTTCGGCACAGGATGCATGGACGGCCGAAATATATCCGTTCACCCGTTCTTCGAACTTTTCACGGTCTTCCGGCACGACGCCGCCAAGTAATGACGTTAACACTGCGGTTCGGTCCTGCCGGTGCTTCATAAGGAATCGTATCACCCATCCGCGGAAATATTCCGTGACCGTGCTGCGATGAAGGCCAAGGTCCGCCGAAACCTTCGCGATACTGCGGTGATCGAAGCGGTATTTTCTCAATCCGTCGAGCACCTTCTGTGCGATAACATCGGAATCATCCGCTGACTCGTTTCCGCCGGTAGTTCCGAGTTCAAGGTCCTTGGGAATGATGAACGTACGGTCATGCATCCGCGCATTCAGCACGGCACGCTGCGTTGCGGACTGCAGCTGACGGATATTTCCCGGCCACCGCTGTTCTTTCAGCCATTCGATCAGTTGCGGTGAGTATGAGAGTGACGGATCCTGTGTATACAGGAAATGTTTGAACAGGACCTCAATATCTTCCTTCCGCTCACGCAGCGGAGGAAGTTCCAGTTCAAATCCATGCAGCCGATAGAACAGGTCCTCGCGGAATGTTCCCTTCACGGACATCTCCTTCAAATTCCTGTTCGTTGCAGCGATGATGCGAACATCGATCCTGATGCCTGTGGTTCCGCCGACCCGTTCGAAGATATTCTCCTGCAGCACACGCAGCACTTTCGTCTGGAACGACGGCGTTGTTTCACCGATCTCATCAAGGAACAGTGTTCCGCCGTTCGCCAGTTCGAACCTGCCGATCTTCGTCCTGTTCGCCCCCGTGAACGAACCCTGCTCATGTCCAAACAATTCGGATTCGATCAATCCGTCATTCAGCGAGGAACAATTCACCGCTATGAACGGCTGGTCCTTCCGCGAAGAACGCTGATGGATATACAGCGCCAGTTTTTCCTTCCCCGTTCCCGATTCACCTGAGATAAGTACCGGAAGCGATGATTCGGCGATCTGACCTGCTTTTTTCAGAATGTCATTCAGCGGCGAACGCTGATGATAGATGATATCCGCTGTCTCGGATCGTTTCACTGTACCATCCGGCGGGAATTGCTGCGACAGCTGTTCATAATACTTCAGCTGATACCGCAGTGATTCAACTTCGTCATTCGTTTCGGAACCGTCCCTCTCCGGTATCATCCCGTTATCGTTAGCGGGACGGCGGGCAAACAGGATCATGGCGATCATTCCGATGGAAAGAAGGATCCACGCAATAACCATGGATGAATACCAATCCGGAATGACGATCCGTATCAATGAAAGAACGATGAGCGAGAGACTCCAGCTTATTGTTGATGTCGCGATCCCCGCCGTGACTCTTCGCTTGAAACCAAACCACAGTATTGGGAACGTACACAACAGACCGATCACAACGTACTGCCATGACGCAAGCAGACGAATGAAATTCCCTTCCGTCAACTGCTCCGCCATCCAGATCTGCAACATAGTGGTCGACTGACGTACTCCCGACGGTGATACGATATATGATGTGACGCCGGGATTCTCGACGGTGATGATGACATCGTTCCCTTTCCAGTCGATATCCTTCGTCAATGCTTCACTGAATGAATGATCGGCGCGGAGATATTCTTTAGGGAAGTCAACAATGGTATTGAGGAAGTGACGGCTTCCAGCGGCGAGAAGCTGTGAGGTAAGCACTGTGGAATCGACCAGCATCGGCCGTTCACCATAGAATTGTATTCCGCGGGAGAACGGCAGGAATGTCCGGTCCGCCGGAAATGTTCTGTTCCCAAGTAATGTCACGGACCCGTTCTGTTCCGTTACACCGGCGGTGAGCAGAAAGATATTTGGGGAGGCCGTGATCACATCGTAGAAATATTCATCCGACTCAGGGTGTAGTGCATCAGCAGTGACGAACGCAATGTCAACGAAGATCCTTGAAGCACCGCCATCATTCGCTCTCTGAATGAGCGTGCCGTACCATCGGCGCGGAATGGTCCACCCGCCGAATTGTGAGACATCGGCGGAAGTCAGTGCAACAGTAACCGTCCGGGATTGCGCGGGACGATCGGCACAGAACAGGGAAAATGATAAGAACAACAGTATAAATATTTTCATGAGCGATATTGAGTGAACGGTGATATTCGGCGTAATGCGGTCACTTGAAATACAATTTCCTTCCGAATTCGTAATACCGGAAGACCGTAAAAGTTAGTTCCTTTCCCGTAACGGAATGGCTCAGCCGGAGCGTATCGCACGGACCTGATTCGATGATATTCATCCAAACGGGATAGAGTGTGCTGAACGGTTTCTGGATACCGGTCGTTGCTGTAAGAATGGCGATGATCTGCGAGACCTCCGCACGCGGTATCCGGATCTCGTTCGTGTCGGACAATAATTCATAGGAGACGATGGACGGGATATATGGAAGCGACGATTCCGCTCCCCGCAGTTTGCTGAATGAGACGATGGACCCTTTCGATATCGGTCGATTCAATTTCACGATCATATCGGCGGTGGATGAATAGACCTTTCCGCTGTCAAAAAAGATAGCAGCTCCGATCTTCAACGGTACGGAGACCGACTCGACCGTATCCGAATTCTGGACTGTGAAGAGAGGGGCGCCGTTCGAAAAGTCCATCGATGCCGCATCGTACTTCTCGGTTGCTCCTTCATATCCTGCAGCGCCGGAAACGGTCCCGTCTGCATTGCGGATGAACGCGAAGTTCCTTTTCAGCACCCCGGCATCCGAAGCACTGCTCGATGTCCGCAGTTCAATGTTCCTGAACAGAACATTCGCTCTGTTTCCGAAGGACTGCAGACCTCCTTTATCCGGTCTTTGATACGCCATCGCTATCTCAGCGATCAGCAGATTCCGTTCAATGACGGGACGCTTTGCATCTCCCGGATATCCGGAAACATCATCAAAGAAAACATCCTGATAACTGACGGAGAAGAATCCTCCCCCGTCCGTAGTCATATTGGAAAGTTTATTCCGCGATGCGCTGTAGCGTTTTGCATAATAGTCTTCCTGCGACGTACGCTTGATGACGATACCGCCACCGTTCCCGCCTCCGCTGCCGGAACCGCCGTCCGTCACACCGATAGGATCCTTCGTGCATGAACCAAGGAACATGCATGCCAGCACTGCTGCGAATATCGGTTTAGCGGTTTGAAAATTCATTGTCATGAAAGAATAGATCGTCGGAATGGACAGGAAATACGATACTACAATTAGTTCAAAATACAGGATATCATCAATAGGATGGATATTCTATTTCATTCTATCTCATATAATCCAATTTACGTGCCAGTAAATGGGAAGTGTAGGAGCACATTTTGTGCATTTTCAGGTACAGAACTGTAGGATAAAACAAAAAGAAGTGTAGGATGGGTTCATCCTGCACTTCTTTCGTATCACCATCTATCTATCGCAATATCTCATTTGCAACACCGCTGTATCACTTCAGCAGGATCATTTTTTTCGTCTGGATGAACTGACCGGAGCTCAGGGTGTAAAAATAAATTCCGCTCGCGACAGGAATGTTCGACCGGTCCCTTCCGTTCCACTCAACAGCGAAGTTCCCTGAATTCTTCTGCTCATTGAGCAGCGTAACGATCTCTCTGCCGATCACATCAAAGATCTTCAGTGAGACCATGGATCGCTGCGGCAGACCAAACTCGATCCTGGTAGAAGGATTGAATGGATTCGGATAATTCTGGTATAACATGAATTTTGTCGGGACTGCGTCCCTGCGATCAGGGTCGACACCAAGCATGGACAGACTGAATGATTTGATATCTCCGATCTTCACTGACGTATATTGTCTGAACTGGATCGTCGTTCTGGAAGCCGGCGGCGTCGAATCATTCTTTTCGTTCACAAGCAGAACATTCCGGAGGATATGATTGGCCGCATTGAAGAACCGGGATTTGAAGGTCCCGCTCGTCGGAGGGAACACACTGTTCGCGGGAGAAAAATAACTTAAGTCATTATTTGCAGCGTCCCTCGTATCGACAATACCGAGAAAAGTATCGAATACCAGCTTGCCGTTCCTATAGACATTTCCCTTTGTATTCCATTGCGAATCTTCCGCCATATCATAGATGAGCGGCCACACTCGGACGGTATCTTTAAAGACCGCGAATGGAACTTTGATGGGATAGATCTGCGACGGCACCGGAACACTGCGCGGAGGAACAGCAAATGCCCAATTGACATTCGTGTTGAATTGGAATTCAATATTTGCTTCATTCTGTTTTCCCACCCAATCGGGAGTATTCGATTCGGTGATCCTGTATGTTCCTTCCGGATTCGGGACATTCCTTACATTTCCGGAGGTCGGTGCAGTCTGCCAAACGGATTTCGTTCCCATCGGTGCAGGAGCGACAAATAATGAGAAACCGGTCAGCCGGTTCTCCTGATATTGAAACACGGGTACGGTATTCCCCATTGGCGCTGAAACAAGATTCACTCTTGGAAATAATCCGTCGGAGATCTGTCCGCGGATCTCCCCGGTTGGATGTGCCGCAGTGTTCACATTCACATAAAGATTCCCCGACGTGAATTCATCGATGAGGGAATCCGGGATCAGCCAGTCACCGCTGAATGCATCAGCACCGGACGAGGATAGAGTATACATCACCGGTCCGGTCAAGCCGGGAGGACCTACATGGACCCTCGCCGAAGTGACTGCACCGGATAATCCTGAGACCGAAACATCGTAATGGATGGAGGTCTTTGACTGATTAGCAGTAAAGGCCCCTGAGCAGGAAGCCGAGGCGGGAGCGCCGGCCAAGAGTGTCTGCTGCAGATTCAATTTCTTCAATACCTGATCGACAACAGTCCATGACCTTGCCGTACTGTAGCCGCCATACCACACTTGATATGCTTTTCCGGCAAGACTTTTGTCATACAGGATCGAACCGATCGGTCCGTCATTTGTTCCGATGATATTCACCGGTTCGGTCTTCACAGAATCCGCAATGAAGTTCTTTTGCACGACCGGAAATACCCATTCTGAATTCCAGCGGTTCCCCTTATCGTCGGTCAGAAGAAAGTCAGCCGTATAGGTCGGTTGGGAGTAATTGAGTGGAAGTCTGAACGTAAAGATATTCGATCCCGACATCGAGACCTGACTCCCTTTATCAACAGCACCGAAAGAATATTCGCTTGCAAAACTTGTTGATGATGTCACGAGCGCCTTCACTCCGGTGAGCGGAGCGGAAGAGTTATTCTTGACCGTTACTTTGTAGTGGACATATTCACCGTTATTCACTACACCGTCGTTGTTGATGTTATCATAGATCACCTGTGCACCGGAGACGGTAACTGGTCCGACCGTTGTGACAAGTTCCACCGCCTTCTTGATGGAATATGATCTCCCGGCTGGATCACTGAACGCTATGTCGGCTCCCATCGGAAGCACAGAGCGTGACACTGTGATCGAATTTGAGTAGATACCATCATTGGCGAGACTGTCGAAATGATTTCCGTCGTCGAACAATTCGATCGTATTTCCGTCGACGCTACCGGTGATGGAAGAATATTTTCCCTTAGTGCCGGCAGCAGTGAGTTTGATCACCGCCTGAATTGAATTAGGATAATACACCGATGCTGTGACATTCGGCGGCATCACACTGAACAATGAGCTATACATGAATTGTGCGGTCCGGTCATTCTGCTTCATCACGGCAATACTGTTCAAATAATCATCCCCGACACCGCCGACAACACCGATCACTACTTCCTGTGTATCGCCGAGGGACATTGAGAACGGTCCCGCGGTCTGCAGCATTCGTCGGTCTCCGGGATTGTCGATCTTTCCGTCGATCCATCCTGACCGTATCAGCGGATCACCTGAGAGCCAGAATTTTGTCGGAAGCTGAAGCACAGGATCGGTCAATATCGCCGGATCGGGCGGTCCCTGCGGCGTGGGCGGAAGTCCCCGCATCATCTGATACCATTGCACCGCACCGTTCGCATTGAACGGCGGATCGGAGTATGTTCCGCCGGCTGCGAAATAAATAAAGGACGATATCGGCAGATTCTTGAATCCGGGACGTTTCTTCAGATCGAATACCGCCGTATCACCGGGAGATGCGACGATCGGTCCCTGCAGGAAATCATATCCGACGGCGGGCGGCACGGTATTGAATTTACGGTATTCCGAATCCTGCGTTTTTGAATTATAGATGTACCCAAGTGCGAGAGCTTCGTCGCACCCGATAAAATCATCCCCTGCATCCCCTACATCAGGATCTGACCAGTGTGTGAGATACATATCATTCAGTTTGGATCCTTCTGGTGTAGCGGCCGTTCCTTTATAGATGAATTTGAATCGTTTGTAAATAACATTCTGAAGGACGCCTGTTGATGCATATCCCCAAATGGTCACCTGTTCCTCTAACCCGGCAGGTTTGGACATCCATGGCGAATATCCGGCGCCGATATCATTACAGACATACCAGAGAACCTGATCGGCGTTGGCGAGTCCCGGTTCATCGGCATTCGGATATAGTTTGGGGACCTCCTTCCCGTCCACTAATTCAAACTGCGGCGTATAGATACCGTCATTATTCGAATCATAGAACGGAGCCCCTTTTGACGCGGGCCATTCCGCCCAATCCTTTCTATATTGTTCACGGACTGCAGCAATATCTGCAGCGGTTACAAGATCCAATCTGGCATTGAAAAATTGCGCGGCATCATCGGTAAGATCAGCTGTTGCATAATCCCTTCGAATCTTCATCACCCGTGTAGATGGATCGGACGGATTCTCAAAAAGACCTGTGCGACTGCCGAGAATAGCGCCTGCTCGAAATCCGGGATTGTACGCATATCCATTCACCCGCGGTCCGGACTGAATTCCATCGTTCGATCCGAATCCCGTCATCATTCCCGCCGCATAGACAGCATACGAAGTATTCTTCGGGTACATTAATCCTGAATTTCCCGTATTGGGATTCCGTTCCATCATACCGTCGGGACCATACCAAGCGGCTATTCTATTGATATTGAAGACCGCTGCACCGGTATAGAACGATCGAGAATTTACTTTGTTCTGAGATTCGCGTTCTTTCGCTAACCCGGTCAAAAAGAGTGTGAATGCCAAGACCAGAAGTGTGAGAATATTTTTCATAGTTGCATGCCTTGTATTTGTTAGCGGGAGATCCCGTTCGGTCTCGATGGAACAATGGTAGAGTGTTGACACATCTCAATCGTTCCTTCGATCGAGATCAGATATCCAATTTGTATACCAGTATTCGGCACTCAAAGCAGAAGAATTTGACCTATAGCGTTGTTACAACTGTAGAAAGAACAGACGGAAAAGTGTCGGATGGATTTATCCGACACTTCTTTTTTCTGTACCACGCTGTTGAAACATACGCAACGAATGTTAAACAGAACGGATGCCCTACTTCACCAGGATCATCTTCTTCGTCTGCACAACATTCCCCGCCGTGAGACGATAATAATAGACACCGCTCGGGAATTGCGACGCATTCCAATCAACAAAATGTTCACCTGCTTCCATTCGGCTGTTCACGAGTTGTTCCACTTCCCTGCCGAGCGCATCATAGACGGTGAGAGTCACGCTGACGGATTGCGGAAGCGAAAATTCGATCTTCGTCCCCGGATTGAACGGATTGGGATAGTTCTGTGAGAGAATGAATTCTTTCGGAAGTCGAGGATCATTCACTTTCACATCCATCGGATTCTGCGGGAACAGATACCGATAATACTCTGCGGATTGACGCATGAAGAATTTCATCACGGACACACTCAGCCGATGATCAGCACCAAGACCTCCTGTTAAAGTATAGACAACTTCCTGCGTATCGCCGACAGACATTTGGAATGGTCCCGATGATGTCATGAGCCGTCGGTCTCCGGGATTTCCTAAGACACAATATTCAAAATCCGTTCCATCAAGCCACCCAGTATTTGTTACCGGATCACCGCTCGCTACGAATTTCGTCGGGAGTTTAGTTATCGGATTAATAAATGGCTGAGGATCCGGTGGACCTTGGGGGGTGCCCGGTAATCCACGAAGATTCTGATAAAATTGGACAGCGGCATTAAATCCAAACGGTGGATCACAACTGAATGGACCAGAGGCTGCAGAAAACGGGATGAACGAAGTCATAGGAATATTCCGGTATCCTTTTCTCCATCCGAAATCGAATTTTGCATATTCAGAGGGCGCGGCAGGTTCGATCGGTCCCTGTAGCAGCATATATCCTGCAGAAGGAGCCGAGATATTATATTTCTTAAATTCAGCATCCAGCGTTTTAGAATTATAGACATACCCTATCCCAAGGGCCGAGTCACACCCTGCAAAATCATCACCGGCATCACCGAGATCAGGATCGGACCATTGTCCGATATAGAATTCTTTCAGCTTCGCTGTATCGGGTGTATCAGCTCGTCCTTTATAGATGAGCCGAGTACGTTTGAAGATGGAATTTCCGAGTCCATGATTCGTCGGATAGTTATATCCCCAAATCGTCACCTGCATTTCCAGTCCGATCGCTTTCGTTTTCCAGGGGGATTCCACTGTCCGAATATCATTCGCCACATACCATATCACTTGATCACCGCCGGCTGCTCCGGGTTCATCCGCATTCGGGAACAGAACGGGAACTTCAACGGAGTCCTTCACTTCAAATTTCGGAGTGTACTTACCATCGTTATCTGCATCATAGAACGGTGCACCTTTTTTCGCCGGCCACTCCGCCCAATCCTTACGATATTGAGCGCGGAGATAGTTCACTTGCAACGGCGCTACGGCCATATAGGAGATGGAGTTCATTTCGGCTGCATCCTGCTTCAGATCGGCTGTTGCATAATCGCGACGGATCCTAAAAATACGCACGTTAGTGTCGACAGGATCTTCTGTCACTCCGGTCCTGATCCCTTTGATCGCTCCGGGAGCGAATCCTTTGTTGTAGGAAAATCCCGTTATGCGAACTGCGTTCGAGATACCGTCTGTAGCAAATCCGCCCATCATCATTCCGGAAGCATAGATAGCGTATGATGTCCCTCGTGGATAGGATACGCCTGAATTTCCGGTATTGGGATTCCGTTCGGATTCTCCGTCCCCTTCATACCAGGAGGATATTCTGTTGATATTCAGCATGGTCGCATTCGGCACACCGGCAGATCTTGATGTTTGCATGAATGTTTTTTTGACCGTCTGGGAAAATGAGAGGGAAATGAATAAAAGCAGAATTGTGAGATGTTTCATATAATCTCCTTACTGAGATTACGGGGGAAGTGAATGATTGACCTGAATGGCCAAGGAATGCTTACAATATAATAGAATGGCGGGAGTTGTGGTATCACGTATTCACGTACTTATTGCCAAATAAGGCAATTTTATCTTGATTCATACCATGCAAATAAAAAGGCGGGATATCATCCCGCCCTACAGTATTTTCTGTGACCGTTTTAGTTGAAAGAGATCTTTTATTTAGAGAGAATCATCTTTCTCGCTTCGACTCTGTCATTCATCTGTAGCCGCGCGAAATAGACACCTTCCGGAAGATGTTCCGCATTGAAGACATATTGAAAACTTCCGGGACCTTGTCTTCCTTCAAAAAACACATCAAGTTCCTGTCCGAACAGATTGAAGACCGAGAGTTTCGCGTAGACATTCTCCGTCAGCCGGTACGAAATGGTCGTTTTTGGATTGAAAGGATTCGGGAAATTCTGTTCCAGGTGTTCCGGTTCGCTGTTCGCTATCTGTCCTTTTCGCGTTACGTCATCCTGCCAGATAATGGTGGAACCTCCCGCAGCCGTCCATGCATTGTATACGAGCGAGGCATAGAGATCGATTGCGTCCTGCAGAAGTTCGTTCATCATCTTTCCCGATTCCGACCACAGCGTGGTGTAATAATTTCCGTTGAAATTATTTTTGGAGAGACGGAACGCCATCGTGTCCACTCGAAGAAGATACGGAAGTTTGGAATGCGCCTTCAGGGAAAGTGAGAAGACCTTTGTGAAGACCTCATTCTGGAAGTTGTCGAACTTTTTCGGCTCATTCCTTTTCAGGAATACCTTTGCATAAAAACGGTTGATGAGTTCCTCTTCCACTCTCCATTTGATGCCGTTGTTGTGTGTGTACTGTCCATCGAAGTTCATGGTATTACGGAGAGGCATTGCGAGCTCAGCGACATAATATCCTAACTCGGCAGTGGTTGTGACCGTCGCTGCCCAATTCCCCTGCTGCATCATCCGGCGGAGCGAATCGGTCAGGTCCATAACATGGTACGGAAGATACCCGTTCAGTCGGACAGTCTCTTTGCCGTATTTCTTCTGGAGTTCGATCAATGATGGAGGCATCCGCTGGAGGAACGCTTCGGGATACCTCTCCAGTTCGATGTATTCACGGTATGCTGATTCATTATCGCGGTATCTCCTCCGCTCAATGTCATTTGCGTGGTCAGCAAAAAAGAAATCAACATCGCGGAAACGCTGCATGGAACTCGGAAGCGAACGGATACCGTTCAGATTGATCACGCGGTGTCCTTCCCTTCCCCAGCTGAAACAGAAACTGCTCACGAACACCGTGAGCAGGATGGTCACAACGATCGGCGAGCCGGACCTCATTTTGCAGCGGAGAATCGTTTGCGGAGGAGTGCGAGAATGTCGTGGATATTCGCTGAGGCGATGCCGAGGAACACGAGTGAAGCGCCGGCGAACAATTCCGGGAAGACCTTCTCCTGAAGCACGATCACTCCCAGCAGAACGGCGATCAGGGGAGTAACGAATGCCGTCAGCGAGAGAATAACCACTTCCACTCTCTTCAGCAGCCAAAAGTAACTGACGAAGGTGATGATGGTGCCGAGAATGGCGAGAAAGAGGATGCTAAACAGCGACATGGGGGTGAAATGAACAGCGGAAAGATCCTCAACGGCAAAACTGACGACAAGAAGCAGAACGGCACTGATGGTCATCGGAACGAAACTGACAACGAACGGACTGATCTCGTGTCCGTGTTTCTTGATGGTCACCGCCGAGAATGCCTGAATGGCTCCGCTCAGGATGACCGCACCCATGCCGAGAAGTGTTGTGGTGGTTGCATTGAACTGAACATTTTGCGAGAAGATCGTCACTACTCCAGCGAAACCGAGAAGCACGCCGATCACTTTGGGGAGCGTCACTTTATCGGACGGGATGAGCATACTGGAGATGATCGCCACCCACAACGGATACGTAGCGAAGAGGATCGAGGTCATTCCGGAAGAGATCTGATGCTCACCCCAATAGACGAGTCCAAACGGGACCGAGAACGAGGTCAAAGCGATCACCATGTAGAACCACCGTGTGGATGGTGTCCACGGGATCTCGATCTTCCGCATTCGGATAATGGCGAACAGAATGATCCCCGCCACCGCGAAGCGCAATCCTGCAGAGAGCAGAGGCGTCATTGTCTCAAGACCAAGTTTGATCACGAGCCAGGTGGAACCCCATATGGTGCAGATAGCCGTGTAAGCGAAGATCACTTTTAAGCGTTCGGACATTTTTGGGAAAGATTATGGAGGTTTTTGGTTATAGGTCTTAGGAATTAGGTAATCTCTAAATAATCTGATTCATCTTGAATCCTTGAATGACTCTTATCAGATACTATTTCAATCTTGAAATCTTGCAATCAGATAATCTTGTAATTCTAAATTTTTCCCTATTCAACCATCTTATTGAACACCAGTCCCGAGATCAGCTTCGGATAGAAGAATGTCGATTTCTGCGGCATTGTGTTGCCGGATTTCGCCACGTTGCGGACCTGCTCAATGCGCGTCGGATTCACAAAGAATGCGATCTGTGAAGCGCCGCTTGCTACTTCATCCACACATTCATGCACTTTTTGGATATAATGGATATTCAGTTTCTTTTCCTGTGCTTCCTGCGTTATGCCGAGAAGATTTTTCAGAATATAATTGTGGAGAAGGACCACATCCAGATTCTTCACATCGGCTGGCAGTTCTTCCGGAACAAGAGTATTCAGCGATGCTTCATCCTTCAGTGAAACAACGAAGAATTTCGACGAATGCTTCGAAACGAAACCATATGCAAATTTCGGATAGTTCTTCAGTGCGTCCATCATCATCTGCGGTGTCGGGAAGATCTGCACATTGAAATGCTGCTGCAGTGTTGCCACAAGTGCGCTGCCGTCATATGCCGGTAGACTGTGCACCACGCGGTGTGTCGGGAAGATGACCAGACCTTCATCATCCAGATTCGTGAAGAACATCATGATAAAATTATACAGCTCATTGCCAGTGTGATTCGGATTCTGTGATTTCATCAGGTCACGGTAGGCAAGTCCTGTCTCGTATCGGTGATGTCCGTCCGCAATCAGCACCTGTTTCGGCTCCATCAGCGCCGAGATCCTGTTGATGACATCAGCATCCGAGATCTGCCAAAGCTGATTTCTTACACTTTCAAATTCAACATCAATAACAGGAAACGTTGAATGGACGGGAGTAAGATACTGATCGATCTCTTTTGCCGGATCTGAATAGAGACTGAATACTTGACTAAAATTGGATTTGGTCGCTTTGAACAGTTTGAACCTGTCCTCTTTCGCTTTGCTGAGTGTCTTTTCATGCGGCAGGACGATCTTCTTCTCGAACTCTTCCAAACGGCAGAGTGCGATGAATCCTTTCCGCTGGATCTCGACACCTTCGGTCGATTTGAAAGTCTGCACGAGCGGATACACGGAAGGGGTCAGATCACGCAGCAGCACATCGGTGGACTGCCATTCATCATACGTCTTCGCGGCGGATGAATACCGGTCCTCTTCCCGTCCCAGGATCAGCCGGACAACATTGAACGGATCCTGATCATAATATCCATTCTGCTGTTCGGGAGAGATGACATCGTACGGCGGAGCAACGACGTTCTCGATCTTCACTTTCATTTGATTGTATCGGATAGCGCGGAATGCTTTGATAGTGGCCATTGTAGTCTCAAAAAATTATAAAGGTACTAGGTGTTAGGC
>JBMOHT010000017.1:0-38666 GCA_049317705.1 Bacteroidota bacterium
TGTATTGGGAGGGGAATGAGTGGAAAATAGATCCCCTGAAGAATAAGGGACAAGTATCGGTCAATATGGTAAAATAAAAACCCGCGCTCATCACGCGGGTTCTTTATTTTGATTGCTCTATCCGTGTACATCCGTCCGATCCTTTTTTCCGTGTGCTATTTTGCTAAAACGATAGCAATCCGCTCCAACGCCCAATCGATCTCTTCCTTCGTAATGACGAGCGGCGGCGCAAAGCGGATGACCGTATTGTGCGTCTCTTTGCAGAGGATCCCTTCCTTCATCAGCGCTTCGCAGTAAGGACGAGCAGCTGTCGTCAGTTCGAGACCGATCCACAATCCTCGTCCGCGGACGGATTTGATGATACTGCTGTTGATGGATTCTAATCGTTCTTTGAAATATTTTCCTAACTTAAATGACCGCTCGATCAGTTTCTCATCCACGAGCACATCGAGTGCGGCGATGGCTACCGCCGCCGCGAGAGGATTCCCGCCGAAAGTGGAGCCGTGTTCGCCCGGTTTGAATACGCCGAGTACTTCTTTGGTGGAAAGCACTGCGGAGACAGGATAGAATCCGCCGCTGAGCGCTTTCCCAATGATCACGGCGTCGGGACGGATCCCTTCGTATTCATGTGCAAAAAGTTTTCCACTTCGCCCGAGTCCGGATTGGATCTCATCCACGATCAGCAGCACATTGTTCTCTTTGCAGAGCTTCGCCGCTTCGCGCAGATATCCGTCGGGCGGAATGATGATCCCCGCTTCACCCTGGATCGGCTCGACGAGGAATGCCGCTGTATTTTTTGAGATTGCCAATTTCAAACTCTCTAAATTTCCAAATTCCACAATTTTGAATCCTGGTGTGAACGGACCGAAATTCTCTCTGTAGGAATCTTCAGTGGAGAAGGAGACGATGGTCGTCGTCCGTCCATGAAAATTATTCGACGCGCAGATGATCTCCGCTTGTCCTTCGGGAATCCCTTTCACGGTGTAACCCCATTTTCGCGCGGCCTTCACCGCAGTCTCCACCGCTTCGGCGCCGGAGTTCATCGGTAATGACATTTCGTATCCGGTCAGGTCGTGAAGCTTCTTATATAATAGAGCGAGTTTGTCATTCCGGAACGCGCGGCTTGTCAACGTAACATTCTTCGCCTGTTCGATAAATGCCTGATAGATCTTCGGATGACAATGCCCCTGATTCACTGCAGAATAAGCAGCGAGACAATCCAGATACCGTTTCCCTTCAATGTCCGTTACCCAGACACCCTCCGCTTTTGTAATGACAACATCCAAAGGATGATAATTGTGTGCACCGTATTGGTCTTCGAGTGTAATGTAATCGTGTGTTTTCATAGTGCTCTCCCGGAAAAACTTTGTCATTCCCGGATGTTCCCGCCGGGAATCCATTGAAAGATTCCTTGCAAGCAACAGCAATGCCCGGAAATTGCGGGAATGACGAGTCGAATATTAAATTAAAAATTAGGGTAAAAAGATTTGAGCGTTTACCTGCGCTCACAGGCGGGTGTACAAGTTATATGGTCCGCAGCGGACGCGGGGAAAGGGCGATCGTTGTCGGTACTTCGGCGGCGTTGAAAGCGATATATGCATGGACGGGTCGAACCATGCTTTGCCGGGAAGCTCCGATCGTGTAGTGCAGATGATATGTATTTTGTCTGTCCATCTCTATATATAAGATAGAATTATCGCGCTACTTGTCAAGTTAGGATAGAATACAGTTTTGAATTTATACTTGCCAAGTCTTTAAGACTTGGCAAGTATAAAAAGTAATCTGAACTCCTTACGCAAGTTTGGATTGTCTTTCCGGCCCCATTTTTCTATCTTAGTGTCATTATGTTCCGTTTTCAACAGATTCTCTTCTATTATATAGTGATCGTTCTTTGTGCCTTTGTGTGCGAATCGGCCTTTTCGCAGACTAAACGCATCGATTCTCAGTTCCGTATCGCCCGCCTGAAATACTCCGGCGGCAGCGACTGGTATAATGACCCTTCCTCCGAAGTGAATCTGCTCAAATTCATCAAGCAAAATGCAGGCATTGATGCCGATCCGAAATATGAATTTGTAGAGATTTCTAATGACAATTTCACATCATATCCCTTTATCTTTATGACTGGCCACGGGAATGTGAACTTTTCGGACTATGAAGTGAAACGGCTCCGGCGGTATCTGGAGAGCGGCGGTTTCCTCTATATTGATGATGATTACGGTATGGACAAGCCGGTCCGCCGCGAGATGAAGAAAGTCTTTCCCGAACTCGATTTTGTGGAGCTTCCGTATAATTACGGACTCTATTCCTGTTTGTACAAATTCCCGAACGGTGTTCCGAAATCCCACGAACACGACAATAAACCGCCGCAGGGATTCGGTATTCTGTACAAAGGAAGACTCGTTGTCTATTATACATACGAATCGAATCCAAGCGATGCCTGGGCGGATGCCGATGTGCACAAAGATCCGCCCGAAAAGCGGGAAGAAGCGCTCCGGTTCGGCACCAACATCATCGTCTGGAGTCTAACACAGTAACACGGGGAATTATCCCGTGGATTTATCCACGGGTGTAGAACCGTATGCAACCATAACTTGACCGACCAAACCAAACATATCGTCAACCTGATCAAAGCACGCATCGACAAGACGCGCGATGCGATGTACCGTCAGGAACTCTTCGCCGCGGGGATGAAGACATTCTCCGTGATCGGTCTGCTCGGTACGCTCTTCGTCTTCATCGAATCCATAGCGGAATTCAGCGCGCAAACCCGCACCATTCTCGTCTACACCCACATGACCCTTTCAACGGTCATCGGCATCTATCTGATGTGGAAACCGCTCCTCCGTTTCCTGCGGATACTGAAACCGCATTCGGACAGGGAAGTGGCGGCGATGATCGGACAAAAATTCGAGAAGATCGGCGATCGTCTTCAGAATGCGCTGGACCTTTCGGACATGATCAAGAACGGCGACTTCAGCGGTTCACCGGAGTTGATCGAGATGTCCTTGGAACATTTCGGGAAGTCCACTCTCGGGATGAATTTTGCAAATTCGGTTTCGTTCACTCAGGTCATCAGCTTAGCAAAAACTCTCGGTGCCATCACCACCACCGTTTCAGTCCTTGCCGTTATTCCCGGTACACCGTTCCACGATGCAATGGACAGAATGATCAATTACGATCAGGAATACAGACCGGTCGCTGCATTCTACATTAATGTGTCTCCGGGAAATGTCGATGTTGTGAAAGGAGAATCGGTCACGGTGCATGCAACCGTGTCATCTGGCGAAAGCACAGAACCGCTTCCGCAGGAAATGATCCTCTCGTTCTCCGAAGAGGGAGTCGATATTTCCGAGAATATTATCCTCCGGTCGGACTCAACGGGGAAATTCCGTTACACGTTTCCCGCGCTCAAACAATCCTTGCGCTATCACCTTTTTTCCGGGGAGATCAAAAGTGACAACTACACCGTTAATGTTGAGGACCGTCCATTCGTCCGCTCAATGACCGTCTCAATCATTCCTCCCGCATACACCAAACTGAAACGTGAAACGCTCGAAGAGAATATCGGCGATATTCTTGCGTTGCCCGGTACAAAAGTAGTGTGGAATATCGTGCCGAGCAAAACCATCGCCAAAGGATCCATCGTCTTTAAGGATGGTTCGGACATTGCGCTGAAACAGAATGGTGAGCATTATTCCGCGGAGTTCTCAATTCTCGGTTCCTCCGCGTACTTCGTTGAGTTGGAAGATGAGAAAGGGAATACGAACCAGAACATCATCGAATACAAGATCGAATTGATGACGGATGAATTCCCGACCGTCAGCATCCTTTCTCCCGGAAAGAATATCGATGTGACCGATGCGATGATGCTGCCGATGGAATTCAAGGTCGGCGACGATTTCGGCGTCAGTCAGCTGCAGTTGAAATTCCGTCTGGTGGAATCGAAATACTCCGCCGGCGAAAAAGAAGCGGGCTCCATTATTCCGTTCGATACACTCACGATCAAAGACGGTATCCTTGATTATGCGTGGGACCTTTCGCTGCTAGGACTCGTTCCCGAAGATGTCGTAGAATACTACGCTGAAGTGCAGGATAACGATGCCGTCAGCGGACCGAAAACTGCCCGTTCGCAGACGTATCTCATTAGACTTCCTTCACTGGAAGAGGTCTTCTCTGATGCCGAAAAGACCCATGAAGATGCAGGGAAAACACTGGAAGAATCCCTTAAGGAATCACAGGAATTGAAGAAAGATCTGCAGGAACTCTCCGATGATATGAAACGGAATCAGCAGATGGATTGGCAGAAACAGAAGAAGGCCGAAGAGGTCATCAAGAAATACGAAGAGATCCAGAAGAAGGTGGATGAAGTGAACAAGTCCATCGATGATATGACGCAGAACCTGCAGAGGAACAATACCATCTCCAAAGAAACTCTGGAGAAATATCTTGAACTGCAGAAGACGCTGAGTGAATTGAATTCCCCCGAATTCCAGAAGGCGATGAAGCGGATGCAGGAGGCGATGCAGAATGTTTCCCCCGAACAGATGCGCGAAGCGATGGAGCAGGCGCAGTTCAGCGAGGAGCAATTCCGCCAGAGCATTGAGAAGACGATGAAGCTGCTGAAGCGCATCCAGATCGAACAGAAGGTGGATGAACTGCTGAAACGTGCGCAGCAAATGAAGGATGCGCAGGATGATGTGAAGGAGCAGACGAAGCAGCTGAAGCAGAACGATTCACAGAAAGCGACCGAGCTCGCGCAGAAACAGGATGAGATCGACAAACAATTATTGCAGGTGCAGAAGGAACTGAACGATCTTCAGAAGAAGATGGAGGAGTTCCCGAAAGAGATGCCCTCCAGCAAGATGGAAAGTGCGCAGAACGCCGCCAACAATAAGGATATGCAGAAGGCGATGAAGCAAAGTTCACAGCAGCTCCGCAATCTGCAGATGGAAAAAGCGATGACCGCACAGCAGCAGGCGAGCAGCGGCATCAACGAACTGCAGGAGCAGCTCTCCGAGATGCAGGAACAGCTCCTGAATAATCAGATGCAGCAGACAATGAACGCTCTCCGGAAATCGATGCAGGACCTTCTGCAGATATCGCAGAAACAGGAAGCGCTGAAGAATCAGTCGCGCTCGCTCGATCCGAATTCGCAGCAGTTCCGCGAGATGGCGCAGCAGCAGCAGAATCTGCAGAGCGATCTGAACAATGTCGCGAATGCACTCACCGAACTTTCTGAGCAGTCATTCGTTGTCACGCCGGAGATGGGAAAACAGATCGGCCGCGCGATGGGGCAGATGCAGCAAGCGATGTCCGGTATCGAACAGCGGAACGGTCAGCAGGCAAGTGCACAGCAGAACGAAGCGATGGCATCGCTGAACAAGGCCGCAACGCAGATGCAGGGTGCAATGCAGCAGATGCAGCAGCAGGGCGGACAAGGGGGCGGTTCACTCATGCAGCAGCTCCGCAGTATGGCCATGCAGCAGCAGCAGATCAATTCGCAGACTCAGCAGATGGGTGAACAGGAGGGAGGTTCACAGCAGCGCATGCAGGAGATGGGACGTCTCGCGCGTCAGCAGGATGCGGTCCGTAAATCGCTCGAACAGCTGCAGAAGGAATCACAGGGCTCTCCCGAAAAGAATAAAGTGCTCGGCGATCTCAATAAGATCACGGATGATATGAAGGAAGTCGTAGAACAGCTGCAGCAGAATCAGGCCAACCCGAACACCGTTCAGCAGCAGGAACGGATACTTTCGCGTTTGTTACAGGCGCAGCGTTCCATGCGTGAAAAAGATTTTGAACAGAAACGCAAAGCAACATCCGGCACAACATCGGTCAAACGAAATCCCGCTCAGATCGCTGCGGAACCGGCCGGCTCACAGATGCAGAAGGACCTTCAGCGCGCGCAGGAATCCGGTTACAGTAAGGATTATCTTGAACTCATCCGCCGCTATTACGAAACGATCGGGAAGAATAACTAAATGGAACAGACATCCGTTCAGTCTTCCTCTGCGTATCCGAAGAAGGTGCTTATTGTCGATGACAACGTCATCAATCAAAAAGTTGCCGCTAAGATGCTGCAGCGTCTTCACATCGAACCTGATATTCTGAGCGACGGTCAGCAGGCAGTCGATGCCGTGAAAGCTCATCCATACGATCTGATATTGATGGACGTGCAGATGCCGGTGATGGACGGATTGGAAGCGACAAGAACAATTCGCGTTTTGGAAGCCGGTCAGCATCATACTATAATAGTAGCAGTCACAGCCAATGCGATCCAGGGGGACCGCGAACGCTGTCTGGAATCCGGAATGGATGATTACCTGCCGAAACCGATCAAACAGCAGGATATTGAGCAGATGATCGCAAAATGGTTCAATCCTTCCGGTCATCCTGCGGCAACAAAACCGGCTGCTGATGTTCCCGCCGCAGTGATCGATCCTGTTCGTATAGAACAGATCATGGAGATCGGCGATGAGAGTCTGTTGACAGAATTATTCACGCTCTATCTTGACGACCTCAGACAATATCCTCTGGACATCCTTGCCGCACACCGGGAGGGAAATTTTTCGTCCATTTACGAGAATTCGCATAAACTGAAAGGTTCCTCAGCCAATATCGGTGTGGAATCGATCCGCGGGGCCTGCATCGTTATGGAACAATGTGCAAAAGAGAGGAATTCAGTGAAGGTCCTCGAACAACTTGCCGTGATGCAGGATCTGATCGGACGGATATCCCATTATATCCGTGCCACGTACGCAGTTCAGTAATCTTCTCTTTTTCTTCTGCTGAAAAGTTGCTTATATTCTTTCCATAATTTTTACCCTAAGGGAAATCCAATGAAAGGCATCGTCCTCGCCGGCGGTTCAGGAACACGTCTGTATCCTATCACCAAAGTGTACAGCAAACAGCTCACCATCATCTACGATAAACCGCTGATCTATTATCCGGTGTCGATCCTGATGCTCGGTGGTATCAAGGATATCCTCATCGTGTCGAACAAAGAGACCATCCCGATGTATCAGACGCTGTTCGGAGATGGTTCCCATCTCGGTGTGAACATCAGCTATGTACTTCAGTCCGCTCCGAACGGAATCGCGGAATCGTTCATCCTCGGTGAACAATTCATCGGCAAGGATCCTGTCTCGCTCATTCTCGGTGACAATATCTTCTATGGTCAGCTCGATTTCTTCTATAATGCGTTGAAGCGGACGAGTGGTGCGACCATCTTTGGGTATCGCGTGAACGATCCGGACCGTTATGGTGTTGTGGAATTCGACAAGAGCGGGAAGGCGATCTCCATTGAAGAGAAACCGAAACAGCCGAAATCAAATTTCGCCGTTCCCGGATTGTATGTGTATGATAATTCCGTTGTGGAGATATCCAAGAACATCAAACCCTCTCCGCGCGGCGAACTCGAGATCACCGATGTGAACAACACCTATCTGAATGCAGGAACATTGCAGGTGGAGAAGATCGGACGCGGTGTTGCGTGGCTCGATACCGGCACTCCGGAAGCATTGCTGCAGGCATCGAATTTCTTCGGTGTGATCGAGGATCGGCAGGGACTGAAAGTAGCGTGCCTCGAAGAGATCGCGTATCTGATGAACTTCATCAACAAAGAACAGTTCGAACGGACCATCAATGCCATTCCACGGTCCGCTTACCGTACATATCTTGAACGAATTCTCAGTGAAGAATAATATGAATGTTCAGAACAGTCCGCTCAGCGGAGTCACCGTCATCTATCCGAATGTGCTGCACGATGAGCGCGGGTATTTCTTCGAAGCATTCAGCAAGAAACGGTATGCCGAAGTGGTCGGTGATGTGGAATTCGTGCAGGACAATGTTTCGGAATCCGTGAAAGGAACCATCCGGGGACTTCACTTTCAGGTGGGGGAATTCGCACAGGGAAAATTGTGCAAGGTCCTCTCCGGAAAAGTGATCGATGTTGCCGTGGATATCCGTTTTGGTTCGCCGACATTCGGTCAGTACTTCGCTGTAGAGCTATCCGATGAGAATTCCGCTCAATTGTGGATCCCTCCCGGATTTGCCCACGGATTCTCCGTCCTTTCCGAACGCGCAGTCTTCCATTATAAGTGCACCAATTATTATTCCAAACCGCATGAGCGTGCGATCCGGTTCAACGATCCAACGTTACAGATCGACTGGAAGGTCGGCGCTCCGATCGTCTCTGAAAAAGATCTCGCCGCTCCCCTCTTGAGCGAGATCGAGAAAGATTTTGTCGTTGCATCGTTGCAATGATCGATCAAAATTCACAGTTTTACATGTTGCCGGTTCGTCGATCATCGCCGGTCATTCGCTAGGATTTTGACTGTACCGTGCATCACAAAATACATCATGAGGGACGAATGAACAGGTTTTCTTCCTCGAATTTCATCAAAAATTAAGGGGTATACAGTGGATCAGTGATCGTGTGGTCTCCATCATATTGTATGTGCGGCACTTTATCGAAATTCTTTGCGGTAAAAATATCAAGAAACCATTTGCGTCCAGGGGGAACAATTCACGCATGAAATTTTTAACACGATTATTTGTTCTAATGCTTATTACCGTTACCGCGGGAACCGCGGCTCCCGGTGTCGGCATCAGCGGTTTACCGCCATCACTTGCCGTCGGTGACACAATTATCGTCACGGCGTTCGGCGGTACAGCGCCATACAGCTGGAGCTCAAGCTATCCGGCAGTCTCTGTTACCCAGCTGAACGCAACCGATGCACGAGTGGTTGCTCTGCAGCCTTCTCCGAACGTTAATATCACTGCAACGGATCAGTTCAGCATCTTCTGTACGCAGTTGGTCAATGCATATGCGTTCACATCCAAACTGGGGAACATAACATTTATCGATGGTGATACGGCAGTCGTGCCGATCTACTATTCGAACTTCCATTCGCCGCTTTCGCTCTTGTCGGCGGATATTTCGTTCCCATATGATACCACGCTCTTCAAATTCGTCGGTTATGATAAGAACGGCACACTCACATCCGCTATGTCCATTGCGGCGAATCAGATCTTCGATACGGTCAAGATCGGTGTGGCCGCTACAGTTCCCATCGGGATAATGACCGAACAGGTCTTCCTTAAATTAAAATTCGTATCAAAGAACACGGTGTCTACGCCGGAGTCTTCGCCGTTATTCTACACGATGTTTCTGGTGAACGAAAATGTCGCTGGCTCACTTCGCCCGGGAATGCTTACCGTCAATCCGATCCCGAATTTTGCTCCTGTCTTCTCTTCAGTGCCGAATGATACAACGATCAATGAGGGGGATATCTATACGCGTACCGTATCCGCTTCGGATGCGAACGGACAGACCGTCCATTACTTTTTGACGATAAATCCTGCCTCGAGTATAGCTTCGATCGATTCTGTCACTGGACAATTCTTATTTGCGCCTTCCATGTTCAGTGCCGGTTCCTATCTGTTCGAAGTGACGGCGAATGACGGGAACGGTCAGACAACGCAGCATCAGTTCACCATCACGGTGAACAACGTCAATCAGCTTCCGTATTTCACTTCGGCATTCCCCGATTCATTCATTACCGCCGAAGGGAATCCGTTCGTCTTTTACGTGAACGGGCAGGATCCTGATCTCACTCCGGTCTATTTTACTGTAAACGCTGCCCCCTCCGGTATGACGATCGATTCCGCAACCGGTAAGATCGAATGGACGCCGTCGTTTACTCAGTCCGGTTTCTACACAGTGGATGTCTATGTGCATGATCTTTCCGGCGCGAGTGTGCTCCATCAGCAAAAATTCTTTGTGTTCAATGTGAACAGACCTCCGGCATTCATCACCGGTGTTCCTGACACAACCTTTATCCAGGAAGGGAAGAGTTTCACTCTCGATCTGGATGCATCAGATCCTGATTCCGACCCTCTCTATTATACCATCAATTTTACCCCGGTCGGAATGACGTTCGATTCTGCAACAGGTATTGTCACCTGGACTCCGGCATTCTGGCAATCGGGTGAATATGCGATCAACTATCATGTGTATGATCCCTCCGGTGCAAACGATTTCCGCCAGACGATCTTTGAGGTAATTGATTCGAACCGCACACCGGTCTTTACTGTTGTTCCGAATGATACGCTCATCAATGAAGGAGTGACCTATAACGCGTTCATCCATGCCGATGACCCTGATCTGAACGCCGTGAAGTATTATGTTCAATCAGGTCTCCCCGGAGGAATGCTGCTTGATTCCGTGACGGGAGCCATCACATGGACGCCTGATAATACTCAGCAGGGTGTATACACTATTACGATCCTTGCAACCGACCAACAGTTCCACGGCTCTATTACCCATGCGTTCACCGTTACGGTGAACAATGTGAATCTTACACCGGTCATCAATACGCCTCTTCCGGACACGCTCTATGTTTTGGAAGGACAAAATTTTAATGTCGGTTTGAATGCAACTGATGCGGACGGAGGTCAGATCCGATACTTTGTGTTCAATGCACCTTCCGGTATGACGATCGATTCATTGACCGGTGTGATCGACTGGACCCCGACCTATTCTCAGGCCGGCAGCTATACTCCGGTATTTAAAGCGAAGGATTCGCTTGGCGCATACGACAGCAAGAGTCCGGTCTTCATCGTGCTGAATATGAACCGTCCTCCGGTATTCACAGCAGTGATGAATGATACCGTCATCAATGAAGATCAGCTTCTGCAGTTCACCTATGCGGGAGCGGATCCGGATCTGGATTCTCTCCAATTTATGTTGATGAAGCCGATCCCAGGTATGTCCATCTCTTCTCATGGCGCACTGCAGTGGACTCCGAATTTTGCACAAGCCGGTGTTGAGACTGTCATCGTCATGATGACGGATCTTCAATCGGTGATCATGGATACAGCAGTCGTGACCGTCTTGAATGTGAATAATCCTCCGAACTTCATCGCAGCTCCAAAGGATACGGCGATCGCACGGTTCGATACACTGCGGTTCAATTATACCGCATTCGATCCTGAAGGACAGCCGGTTTCCTTCTCATTGATATCAGCTCCTCCGGGAGTGACCTTGAGTCCTGTGGGAAATTTTGAATGGATCCCGCCGGTGAATGCCAATGGTATGTTCATGTTCGTGGTGGAAGTGACTGACGGCTCGTTGACGGTGAATGATACGCTCTTTGTTCGGGTGAACAGACTGGGCGATGTCAGCGGGAACGGGACCATCACATCGTTCGATGCGGGTATGATCCTTCGGGACCAGGTTGGTGCGATCACGCTCACGCCGCTGCAGGCGCGGGTCGGTGATGTAAGCGGTGACGCATCCATTACCTCATCGGATGCATCGTTCATTCTTCAGTATGTTGTCGGTATCATCAATACATTCCCGGGCGGACTGGGAAAACGTGCACAGTCCGAGGCCGTGATGTCTGCCTTTGCATTCAGGATCGTTCCATCGCAGCAGGAAAGCGAATACGATCTGATCGTTTCCGTCAATAAGCCGTCCAATGTATACGGTATCACGATGAGTCTCGGATTTGATTCCACCGTCGTTACTGCAAAGACTATGTCGACTATGGCGCTGACGGACAGTATGATGTTCTCTTCATTCTTCCCGAAAGAGCGGGCGAATCTTGCGCTTGCCGGAACGAAGCCGCTCAACACCGCCGGTGATATCGCGCGGTTCACCTTCGCCCTCAATAAGAAGAATGTCCGGGGAAATTCCGTCCTCTTCACGATGAAGAAATTCGTCCTGAATGAGAAGGATTACGCGAATGATATCGCGGGTATCACGCTCAGTGTAAAACCGGCGGCATCGCTGCCGACCGTGTATGCGCTGGAACAGAATTTCCCGAACCCGTTCAATCCGTCGACCACGATCAATTATCAATTACCGAACGAGAGCCGTGTTTCTATCACGGTCTTCAATATGCTCGGACAGCAGGTAAAACAGATGGTGGATGCAGATCAGGCGGCGGGATATCATTCGATCGTGTGGAACGGGATGGATAACAATGGTTCACCGGTCTCCAGCGGAGTCTACCTATACAAGATCGTTGCGCAGGCGAACGGTAAGAGTGTATTCACCGCAACAAAGAAGATGATGTTCCTGAAATAATGATCGCTGAAGTGATGGTTCAATGAAAAAATCATTCTATTCTCTTATCACTGCGTTGATGCTTCTGTGCGGACAGCAACTGTCCGCACAGATCGGTACCGTGGCATTTTCACTCCGCGATACATCCGTCATGCAGAATCAGATATTCGATCTCCCTGTTCGCGTCTCCGATGTGACCTCGCTGGGAGTGATCTCGGCACAATGGAAACTGAATTTTAATCCGAACACACTCATTCCCAAAGGAGTGATCACGGCAGGTACGCTCAGTCAAACGTGGACACCATCTTTCAATGTGGTCGGATCGACGATCGACGTTGCGATGGCGGGAGCAGTTCCGCTGTCGGGTCAGGGTATCATTGCGTATGTCCGCTTTCAAGTGAAACGATTCGCCGTTCAGAATTCTCCTCTTGACCTTCAGAACATCCTTCTCAATGAAACACCGGTGACGATCGTCAGCAACGCTCTTTTCACTCCGGTGCCCGGACCGGTCATCTCTTTGGCGCCGGGAATCGCGGCGCTCACCAAAGGGGATACGATCACATATTCAGCAACAGGCGGTACTCCTCCGTACAAATGGTTCTCGTCCGATACGCTCGTTGCATTTGTAGATTCCGTCAAAGGAACAGTAAAGGCAAAATCAAAGGGTAATTTTTTACTCTACGCTGTGGATACACAAGGATTCGACGGGATATTCAGTATCACCGTGAATGATTTCTCTGCCGTCCTGCCCGACACGATCGTGCACATCGGCGATTCGGTGGATGTACCGATCACGATCAGCGATGTTACGGGACTCGGAATTAAATCGTTGAAGTTGAAGTTCGCCTACGATACTTCGAAAGTACGATTCTCCCGTCCGGTGCTCAGCGGAACGATCAGTACCGGGATGTCTGTAACGGTATTCGATTCCGGATCATTTGTTCATGTGATCTATTCAGGTGGTGTTCCGATCTCCGGCAGCGGAATATTCTCGAAATTGCGGTTCCTTCACAAAGCTCCCTCCGGTCCAGGGCAATTCTCGCCGATTGGGTTCATGGAATTCCTCAGTAACGGCGGCGGTGCCGGACAGCCGAGTGCTACATTGAAGAGCGGGAGGATCACGGTCGCGGTGGCGCTGAATAAGATCCCGCAATTCACCAGTGCAATGAACGACACGGTCATTAACGAAGGTCAGCAACTGACGTTCATGTATAAGGCGACAGACCCGGATCTTGATCAGGTGCGGTATACATTGCAAACAGCAGTTCAGGGTATGTTCATCGATTCAGTGACGGGACTGTTCTCATGGAAACCGACCTTTACCCAGTCCGGTACATACTTCGTTACCGTTGTTGCAAATGACGGTAGAGGAGGAGCGGCAACGAAACTAACGACTGTTACCGTGAAAGATGTTAATAGGGTCCCGCAGTTCATCAAGCCGATGAACGATACAACGGTGCAGGAACAGCAGTTCCTCTTCGTTGATGTCGATGCGATCGATCCGGACGGAGGGACGGTGAAATATTCGATCGTGAATCCGTCGCCCGGAATGATTATCGATTCAGTCACCGGAACATTTACATGGACCCCGACCCGTGCGCAGGCAGGCATCCATCAGTTCTCCATCCGCGCATCGGAAATTCCCGGAAGCGAAACGCTTGACCCTGTGACGATCACTGTGCTGAATCAGAATGAACCGCCGTCGTTCTTGAAGGTTCTGAATGATACCACAATCAATGAAGATCAGCAGCTGGTATTCGATAATGATGCGGTGGATCCGGACAATGATCAATTCTGGTTCCATCTTCAGAATGCTCCTCCCGGGATGACCCTCGATTCCGTGACCGGAATTCTGTTGTGGCGGCCGACCTTCAGTCAAGCAGGAAAATATAATCTTACGATCGGTGTAAAGGATATTAACGGTGCAACGGTACTGAAGCAGGTCACTGTTACCGTGAACAATGTCAATCGGTCACCGATCTTCACCCAGGTCCTGCCGGAGACACTCTATACTGAACCGGGAGTGAAGACGACCTTTACGTTTGCGGGACAGGATCCCGACAATGATGCACTCACGTTTGCCGGAGTGGAATTGCCGGCCGGTGCTTCGGTCGCGTCATCAGGGCTATTTTTGTGGACTCCCTCGATCGCACAGACAGGGATGCACCGCGTTGTCATTAAAATGTCCGATGGAACTGTCGGAGTATTTGATACTTCATATTTTTCCGTTACGCTGAAGAATACTGCACCGGTGTTCACCGTCGTGCCGAATGATACCACGATCAATGAAACTCAATCTTTAACACTCGCATACAAAGCGTTCGATGCCGAGAACGATTCTCTTACGTTCGCTCTCGTTCAGCCTGCACCGTTTGGAATTTCGGTCACGAAGAACGGCATACTGAATTGGACCCCTGATTATTCACAAAGCGGGGCTTATTCCGTTGTTGTATCGTTAACAGAACGACAATTCACACTGTTCGATACGGTGAAGATCACCGTGCTGAATACGAACAGACCGCCGCAGTTCACTGCTGTGCTTCCGGATATGTTCACCTTTGTTGACTCAACACTCAATTTCAAATATGCTGCTGTCGATCCGGACAATGATGCGTTGACATTCGCGTTCGTGAAAGCGCCGTTGAGTGCTTCACTGCAGAACAATGGTTCCTTCGTATGGAAACCGATTGCCGCAGATCTCGGTAAGGATACATTCATTGTTCGGGTGAACGACGGAACAGTCTCTGTTCTCGACACAGCAATTCTTATGGTGAACGGATTCCCGTTCGCAGAGGTCTCTCAGACGAATTTTGATTTCGGTTCGGTCACATTCGGCGGTTCAAAGACGATGAAAGCCGTCGTACGGAACAGAGGGGTCGTTCCACTGTTCTTCCATGCACCTGCACAGTTCAATCAATTTCCGCCGGACCCGAACTTCATTCTTGATACCGTCGGAACGTCGGTCATCCTGCCGGGAAGCGCTGATACGATCTCGTTCACCTATCTTCCGAGATCGGTGGGCGGACACGGAACGGGATATGTATTCTTCACGAATGATTTCCGGAATCAGATGTACACCTTCACGCTCAATGGATCCTCCATTGCGACACTCGTTGTGAAGAAGAAAATGATGGTGGATATCCAGCACAGTTCCACTGCGCCGTTGACGGATTCGGTGAACGGGCTCGGTGTGCTCTTCTCGTTCCTTGCAAAAGGCGGGATTCAGGTGACCTACAGCGGACAGTTGCTGCAGCCGTCCGGAAACGATATCCTCCTGCTGGTGACACCGCAAAAGAGTTATACGCGGAGTGAAGTGGATACGATAGCAAATTTTGTGAAGAAGGGGGGACTGCTGATCGCTCTGGGTAACTCCATACAGGAGGGGAGCAACGATGCGCTCAATTCTATTCTGAACGATGAATCGTGGACCACCGGACTTTCGCTCAATAATGATATCGTTGTGGATTCAACGTTCTTTGTTGGTTCACCATTCGCTCCATTCATTTCGGTATTTGCGGACAAGAAACATCCATATCTTTCCGGCGTTGATACACTGGTCTTTTTCGGCAGCAGCAGCATATCCGTCTCCGGAACTGCAATTCCGTTCGCCAGCACGACAGCGAAAGGACGAATTGTCGGTGGGACTACTCAGCCGACGGTTATCGGACTCAGCAAGATCGGAAAAGGAAAGATCCTGCTGACGGGCGATGCTGACGCATGGAGTGTGAATTCAAAAGCGGACAGCATCCCTCCGAATATTGCGGCGAAAGATAACCTTGCATTCGTTTTGAATATCCTCAGCATCACCGAAGATTACGAAGTGAAGATGCCGGCGAAGACACCGAACGAACAATATCGTCTCGTCAGTATCCCGTACGATCTGGAGAATGGTGATATCAAATCGGTGCTGAAAGGATTGGGAGATCCGAACCCGCTCGTCTGGCGATTGTTCGGACGGTACGATCCTTTGACGACCAAATACTCCGAATTCCCGAGTGATAAATTCAACTCGTTCAAACGGGGAGAAGCGTATTGGTTGATCACGCGCGGTCAATTCGATCTTACTCCGGGAACAGCAACCATTGTTCCTGTACAGAATTATTTCCCCGTTAAGATCGGTCCCGGATATTCCATCGTCGGAAATCCGTTCCCGTACAAGATCAGCTGGAAGAATTCCATCCACGATTCCGTACAGAATGTAATATGGGGATTCGAAGGAACAACGTTCAAAGCGGAGTCACTGGTGATGGCTCCGTTCTCCGGATACTTCGTGAAGAATCTATCGAAGGACAGTGTTACGATCCTGATCAATCCTCAGGATGTCACACAGCTTTCCGGTGCAGGATTTGAGAAGAATACAACAGCATCATCATTCGCTCCGGGAGAATGGCGTGTCGGTATCTCCGCCGTTTCAGGGAAGAGCAGCGACAATGATAATTTTGCCGGAGTGAGGCCGGGCGCAGCGGA
Source organism: Bacteroidota bacterium (assembly GCA_049317705.1). Taxonomy (GTDB): domain Bacteria; phylum Bacteroidota; class Ignavibacteria; order UBA10030; family UBA8401; genus UBA8401. Next base: position 16,541 of record JBMOHT010000017.1, read on the forward strand.
TGAATATGATGCGAATGATATCTCTGAACCGCCGCCGACCCCGACGGATTATGTTGTTGTTCGATTCCCGAATAGGGAATGGAAACAGCAACCGGGTTCGTATGCCGTCGATATCCGCAAAACAAATGACGACGGATTGTTCTGGGACATTGAGGTGATCACGGCGAAGGCGCAGGCATCCGTTACGCTCTCGCTCGAAGCACTCGGTGAACTGCCGAATGATTTCTCGCTCTATCTTATTGACAAGACAACGGAACGCGCGGTGCTTGTGAACGGTACATCGCAGTATCAATTCTCAATGCTCAAGAATGAGACACGCAGGAATTTCCGGTTGGTCGCAGGACGTACATCGTACGTTGAACAGAATACACAGGGTATCCCCTTGGTCGCGGTGAGTTATGAGCTGATGCAGAACTATCCGAATCCATTCAATCCGTCAACGCAGATCCGATACGCGTTAGGTCACAGCAGTCAGGTGACACTGGAGATCTTCAATGTGCTGGGTCAGCGGGTCCGCTCACTTCGGAATGAGTTCCAGCCGATCGGAACGTATTCTGCGGAATGGGATGGACGGAATGATGCCGGTATTTCCCTCGCAACCGGTGTCTATTTCTACCGCTTACACGCAGCATCCAATCATGAGACGATGTTCACTAGGACGAATAAAATGGTGTTAATGAAGTAAATTACCCGATTATGAGGGCGAACGACAGGACGGACGATGAAGATCCGTCTTGTTTTTTTAAAATCATCCTGCTGGATGATGACCATAACACCTGATCATCCAACAAAAATTAATGTCACCGTCTGCGGCCAACGACCTGATCATGAATACCGATGAATTTTGTAAAATGTATAATTATGCATAATATGTATAATCACATTTTAGTTGCTTTCGAGGGGTATAGTTGCTAAAATTGCATGTCAGATAAGACATCGTTTGATGATGAAGCCGTACAATAGTATTGCTGTAGGATCTTGATCCGCTGCAGGCATACAATCTTCCCACGAAAAACAATTCCTTTTCAAAAAGGAGAAAACATCAGTGAAACGACTTGCTACTCTCTCAACAATCCTCCTTCTTTTTTCTTCCATCATCCTTGCCGGTACAACGGGAAAGATCTCGGGTTCGGTAAAAGATAATCAGACCGGTGAAGCACTCGTCGGAGTGAACATCGTCCTTGTTGGAACGACATACGGAGCATCGACCGATATTGAGGGGAATTTCTTCATCCTCAATATCCCGCCGGGCACCTATACTGTCCGCTCCTCATCCCTCGGATATGCCTCGGTCTCGCAGACGAATGTCCGTGTGGAGATCGATCAGACGACGGAACTGAAATTTTCCTTGAAACAGGAAGTTGTGCAGGGCGAGGAAGTTGTCATTGTTGCAGAGCGTCCTGTGGTGCAGAAAGACGTATCATCGACCCGTGCCAACATCACAGAGAAAGAGATCCAAAGTCTTCCAGTTTCATCGGTGAGTGCAGTGGTTGCATTGCAGGCCGGTGTTCAGAGCGGACTTGTTGTGCGCGGCGGCGGCGCAGATCAGACGGCATTTATTGTTGATGGAATGACGCTCAGGAACGAACGTGATAACACACCGTACAGCAACATCAGTCTAAGTTCGGTGCAGGATGTTCAGGTTCAAACGGGCGGTTTCAATGCCGAATACGGGAACATCCGGTCCGGCGTGGTGAACGTCGTAACAAAAGAAGGAAGTCCGACGGATTATTCGTTCACTGCTACCGTCCGGTACAGCCCTCCGGCGCAGAAACATTTCGGTATGTCGCCGTATGACCGCAATTCATTTTGGCTCCGCTCACGTATCGATCCCGCTGTTGCATGGACGGGAACGAACAATGGAGCATGGGATATTTACACACAGCGTCAGTACATCGGATTTGAAGGATGGAACGCCGTGTCACAGTCAACATTGAAAGATAACGATCCGTTGAACGATCTAACCCCGGAAGCCGCACAGCGTCTCTTCCTGTTCCAGTTCCGCCGTCAGGGCGATATCATCAAGTCGGATTACAATATCGATGCAGGCTTCGGCGGTCCCGTACCGATCATCGGAAAAGATCTTGGCAATTTGAGATTCTTTGCATCGTACCGCAGTGGTAAATCGATGTATCTGATCCCGCTCTCCACTGATGCGTATGATGATTACAACGGTCAACTTCGCGTCACTTCGGATGTCGGCAGCGGAATGAAACTGATGCTGCAGGGGATCATCGGTGAGCAGACAGGGACCAATGACAACAATTCCGGATTGCCCGGGTTATTCCAGTCAGCTTCGGGTATCGCCAGTGTTCTCGATCGTGTGAGTTACATCGATGTGAGGATCTTCAGTCCTGATTATTTTGCACCTTCAACAGTGAAGATGAATTCGATGGGCGGGAAATTCACCCATGTGGTCACGCCCTCAACCTATTATGAAGCAAGTATCCACGGACAATCGTTCTCCTACAATACCAATCCTGGCGCACGGCGTAATACCGCTGCAACACATCTGTTCGGCAATAGCTATTATGTGGATGAAGCACCGTACGGATTCTCTGAATCCACCATCGGTAAGACGTTCCTGACCAATGGTATCGGCTTCAGTAACTCCCGCGACTCCAGCGAACTGTCAACGTACACAGCAAAAGCGGATATGACCAGCCAGCTCGATCAGTTCAATCAGATCAAAGCAGGTGTTGAATTCGTGCAGTCGCACAGTAAGGTCAATTACGGATTGAAAGATTATTTCACAGGAAATTTCACGCAGTCCAAATGGGATACGAAGCCCCTTCGTATGTCACTGTATGCTCAGAACAAATTCGAATATGAGGGCATGATCGCCAATTTGGGATTGCGCTTGGATTATTCCAATCCCGGAGGCGAGTGGTATGTGATCACACCGTTCGACGACAGATTGAATCAAGTGCAGAGCGGCAATACCGATATTGACATGTCGCTCTCCAAAGAACAGGTGAAGAAAGTGACAAGTCTCAGTCCGCGGCTCGGCGTGGCATTCCCCGTGACCGAGTATTCAAAATTGTTCTTTAACTACGGCCACTTCCGTTCCATGCCCACACCGGAGAACCTCTTCCTGGTGCGGGTCGATCCGCGTTTCAATACACTTTCACGCCTTGCTAATCCGAACAATCCGCTTCCCAAGACCGTTGCATATGAGCTTGGGTATGAACACGGTCTGTTCGAAGAATATCTGATCCGTGTTGCCGGATACTATAAGAACGTGTTCGATCAGAGCACGACCATTACGTATATCAGCAGCAAAGGAACTTCCTATGCGATCTCTACGCCGAACTCCTATGAGGATATCCGCGGATTCGAGATCACGGTAAATAAGAACCGCGGCGATTGGGTGACAGGGTTCCTCAATTATACGTATATGGCAAGCTCCACGGGACGATTCGGATACAGTCAGCAGAATCAGGATCAGAACAAGCAGAAGATCTATGAACGCGACAATAAAGCTTCCGATATTTACCAGACCAAACCCATTCCGCGCCCGTATGCACGCGCCAGTGTCGATCTCTTCACTCCCGTAGATTTCGGTCCTGTCTATGGCGGTGTAGGATTGCTTTCCGATTGGAGAATGAACTTGACCGCGAGCTGGTCCAATGGATCATACTTCACGTGGTTCGGCGGCAGCGGAGCTCCGGCGGATGTTCGATACAACGCTCAGTATCGTGATATCTATAATGTCGACATGCGGTTCAGCAAAAATTTCAAGGTAGGAATGGCGAACCTTCAGGTGTTCATGGATGTGTCAAATCTGTTCAACATCAAGAACTTCTCCACCTACGGATACTATGATGCGAACGATTATAACAACTATATGAAATCGCTCCATCTGAAATCCGAGATGTACGATGATCGCATGGGATATATCAATATCTCCGGCGACGATAAACCGGGTGATGTCCGAAGGGAAGGTGCAGCGTTCACTCCGATCGAAGCGGTCGGGAACATCGCTTCCATTCCTTCAGGTCAGATTCAGAAAACGGCAGTATACTGGGATAAAGCATCGGGACGGTATATGCAGTATGACGGAACGAATTGGAATCCGGCAGATGCGGCGAAGGTCTCAAAGATCCTTGACGATAAATCGTATATCGATATGCCGAATTTGGAATCGTTCGTATTTTTGAATCCCCGGGACATCTTCTGGGGAATGAAGGTCAGTTTTGATTTTTAATCTAGCGAGGATTCAATGAAGTTCTTAGCACGAGTATCATTCTTTTTACTGCTGATCATTACCGGAGCATCATCACAGGTTGCAGAACAGAAGACGTGGATGAGTGTCGGTGCGATCCACAACTGGTTCTCCAACTACGGCAGCGAACGCGAAGAAGGCTGGGTCGCTGAACAGCAGTACGGTCTGCAGTGGCCGGCATTGTATGCACACCAGGATATGCAGGCGGCAAAAGGTCTTTGGATCGGAACAACGAACTTCACCGATGCAAAAGGGACCTACAGCAATAAGGTCGTGCACGTCGGTCCTCGCGTGACCGGTGCCGGAGAATTCTTTCCGATGAAGTTCGACATGGTGAGCAAATACGAACCGACAACGGTCAAGGTCGATGATAGCCCGACGTACGGAAAACTGATCGATGCGCATCCGGTCGACAATACCATGAAGTGGGAGAGGATGATCGACAATGTTGTCAACACATCCATCGGACTCACAATGAATCGGAAGATCCTTGCATTCTCGCAGCAGTATCATGACAACTACATCGTCTTTGATTATACCTTCAAGAACACCGGCGACATCGATGAGAAGGGGACGAAGCGCGCTCCGGTCACGCTGACCGGTGTCTATGTCTATTTCCAAAACCGCCTCTCGGTCAATGCGGATACACGGTTGGTCATCGGCAATGCGACAGGATGGGGGATCAATACACTGAACGATTCCCGCGGCGATACTGTGATCGCGTCTACATTCTTCCCGGGAAACAAAGATAATGATGTTCGTGCAAGTTATGCGTGGCATGGAAAATACCCCAGCTTCACCCAATACGACAACATTGGAGCTCCCGTTTTCATCCCGTATTATGATAAGACAGATACAACAGGCAGGATCGGCGCTCCGCAGTTTGTCGGATGGGGAACACTGCATGCAAGCACATCCTCATCGAATACCGCGGATGATGTGAAACAGCCGTCAACCACCACCTTTGAAGAGTCCGACGGGATCCACACGAAGAATAACGACCAATATAATCCTTCCGCCATGGTGGAAGAATATGCAATGATGGCTAAAGGACACACGCAGCGTCATGCAGACAAGGTCGGTCCCGCGGGCGATCCCTCGCTGAACACGTCGGGCGGAATGTCCTTCGCTACGGGCTATGGTCCCTACACGATCGCTCCGGGTGAGAGTATCCGCATTGTGATCGCAGAAGCAGCCGCCGGATTGAGCCGAGAAGCAGCGGTATCGGTCGGACGACAATTCAAATACGGCGCCATCAATGCAGCAGCGAAGAATGATTCAGTCTATACAGGACGTGATTCGTTATTCTCCACATTCCGCCGCGCCATTGCGAATTTCAAATCTAATTGGAGTGTTCCGCTTCCGCCTCCTCCGCCGAAGACATTCAATGTGAATTCAGGCGCAGGAAAGATCATTTTGAACTGGACCCCGAATACGGACAATGCTGCTGATCCGGCAGTGGTGAAGTGGGAATTGTGGAGAGCGGTCGGACGAAGCGACAGCACGTATTATAAAGTATGGGAAGGGACCGGAAATTCGTATAACGATACGACTGCCGCGATCAACGTTGCACATTATTACTATCTCTCGGCAGTCGGTGATCCGGCTGCCAATACCGGTGTTGCCGGCACGCCTCCGGGCGGTCTGAAGAGCAGCCGCTATTATACACAGACCTATGTTCCGGCCTACCGGCGGACAGCACCCGCAAAGAATTTGGCGGAGGTAAAAGGAAAGATCCGTATCGTACCGAATCCGTATGTGATCAACGGTAAAGGCGGACTCCTGTATCCCGGTGAATCTGATAAAATTGCGTTCGTCAATATCCCGGGCCGCTGCACCATCAGGATCTATTCAGAACTGGGAGAGCTCGTGAAGACCATCGATCATGGAACAACTGCTGCGACGGAGACCGGATCGCATGATTACGATATGACGACATCATCCAATCAGATCATTGCGAGCGGTTTGTATATCGCGGTCATCACCACTCCGGCCGGTGAAAAAGAAATACTCAAATTTGTTGTCATACGTTAAGGGACAGGAAGCATACCATGAAACAATATCGTCTATTGATTCTCGTACTCGCCATCTCCGCACTGTTCGTTTCTTGCGATCAGTCGACCGGCTCCGATAAATACAATGCGGTGTGGTCACCATCCGGAGATCCGAATGTCACGAAATGGTCAAAACCGTCAGGGGTCACGGAATTCTCTCAGTTCGACAATGGATTTGCGTTCTCGACGAATGTGATCAAAGATTCGACCATTGAATTGACCTTCAGTCCGGTGATCTATCAGGTCGCCAATATCGGAACAGCGTCCGACGGAACGGTCAGTTTCGATATTTCCATCAGCAGTCCGATGGACTCGATCGCTCTGCTTGCGGGAGGGAAAGTAGCACACCAATACGGAAAGCTCAGCGGCACCGTCGGCACCAGCGGTGATTCGGTATCATTCCGCAACGTTCCGTTCACACCGAACGCTTCCAATACAATTTCGCTGAGCGTGAGACCCGATTCATGCAGCAAGCTGCTTCGGTTCAATGTTGCACTCCAGTACAATAATTTTACCGGCGGAACCCCGCTGAATGCACTGCCGACCACGAAAAAGATCGAAGTGTCCATAAAGAATGTTATGATGCGTATCAACGGTATTGATGTCATACGATAATTCAAACTGCAGGTCCCTATGAAAAAATTATTTCTACTACTGCTGCTGATGTGCGTCTGCCTTGGATATGCACAGAATAAGAAGCTGGCACAGACCGGAATGAAATTCCTGAATGTCGCAACCGACCCGCGGGCCGTGGCGATGGGCGAAGCTCTCACCTCTGTTGAAGGTTCGTCCTCATCACTGTTCTTCAATCCCGCAGGTCTCGCACGGATGGTGCCGGCGTTCCATGCTTCCTTCGGGAGCACGCAATGGATCGCAGGGATCAATCACATGTACGGCAGTGCTGCGATCGCAACACCGAATGATGATTACGGTGTCTTCGGTGTGACGGTGCAGAGTGTCGATTACGGTGAGATCATCCGGACGATCCGGTCCAGCAATGCGGACGGGTTTATGGATGTCGGGACATTCTCGCCGATCGCATTTTCGGCAGGATTCGGATATGCTCGCGCACTGAGCGATCGTTTCTCCATCGGCGGCAGGGTCTCCTATAATTTGCAGGATCTCGGTGAAGGTATCAGCAGTACGACCGCAGGAACGAACAATCCTGTTGCATCGGAGAATAAGGTTGAGGTCCTGTCATTTGATTTTGGAATGTTGTATAAGACCGGTCTGAAAAGTTTGAATTTTGCAGTCAGCGTGAAGAATTTCTCGAAGGAGACCAAATTCAAACGTGAGAACTTCCAGCTTCCGCTGACGTTCAGGATCGGTCTTTCCATGAATGCAATGGACCTGATCACTGAATCGAAGGATGCCGATCCGCTGCTGGTGACGGTCGATGCCATTAATTCGAGGGATTATCCTGAAACGGTGAATTTGGGTGTTGAATATGTCTTCATGAAGGCCTTTGCACTTCGCACAGGGTATATGATCGGGTATGATGAAAAAGGATTCACTGCCGGACTCGGTGTTCAGCAGACGATCGAAGGTATCGGACTGGGTGTCGATTATGCATACACTCCGTTCGGAGTGTTCGGCAATGTCAACAGATTCGCATTACAGGTCTATTTCTAATCCGCGAGAATGAATTATGATTAAAAGAAAATTTTTGGCTGCGCTGGTCATTGGAGTATTGTGCATCGCATTCGTCCCCGGCTGCGAGGATGATCCGCCTCAAAGTATCTATAATGAGAGCTATGTGAACACTGCAGGGGTTCCTGGTGTTTCCACCGTGGTTCCCGAAGGGTCACCCTATATCCTCGGAGGCGTCACAACGATCGTTGTGAACGGCAGCGGTTTTGTGACCGATACATCGAAACTGAACGTCTATTTCAACAGCACACGCGTGAACGTCTCTTCTGTTACTGCTACGCAGATAAAGATCCTTGCGCCGAACATGATCCAGGACTCGATCAAAGTGCGTGTATTCATTACCGGCTCCGATAAGTTCTCCGATCTGAAATATATCAACATTCGGTCCGCGATGATCTACATAAAAGAGGTCGATTCGTCGAAGGTCGCGCCCGCAGCGATCACGACGAATAAGCAGGGGGATCTCTTCGTCTCCGTCATCTCAAAGGCAGGCGTCAGCGACGGAATCTATAAGTTGACCACCGCGGGTGTTTACTCTCAGTATGCTTCACGGGCCATCGCGCCTCCGCTTGCTACCGAACCGTTGTTCTCCGGAATGAAGGTGAAAGGGGATTCACTCTATGCAGCACGACGGACAAGATTGATCATCTCCCGCAACAGCGGCTCCGGCATGATGAATATCTTCTCTGCATCGTATCCGGCATCCCAACTGCCGATCATTGTGGATGACTTTGATTACGACAATAATAAATTGCTCTGGGCCGGTGGTTCTACCGCGAACGGCGGATTGATCAGCATCGATGCGACGAAGAAAGTTGTGACGTATCCGCTGGCAGGATTGCTTACCGGCGTTATTCGCTCGGTCCGCTTCTATAACGGCGCACTGTATGTCTCGAACGAATCATCGGATTCGATCAACGCCGTCTATAAGATACCGGTCAACGCTGACAGTACGCTCGGAACACCGACAAAGTATTTCGACCTGAATGCGGCGGTCGGCAGCAATTTCAAGAAGGTCTACGGCATCACATTCGATAATTCCGGAAATCTGTACGTCGGGACCGATGCCGCCGCAGGGATCTACGTTGTTGCCCCCGATAAATCATTCAGCGCATTGTATAACGGAGTGATCGGACCGAGCTGCAGATATCTGGCATGGGGAAATGATTCCTACATGTATGTCGTCAGGGAAAAAACTTCCGACGGTCAGATCCCGACCGGATTGTTCAAAGTGGATATGCTTGGTAAAGTTTCGGCACCATATCACGGTCAATAACAAATGTTGTAACATCTATAACTCACAATTCCAACCATCAATCAAGGAGGCTCCACATGAAGAAACTTCTTCTTCTTGTTCTTGCAACAGTTTTGGTCATGTCGTTCTCGTTCGGACAGTACCAATACGATCCGTCATTTCCGCCCGGCAACGCCGCAGACACACTTCTTAAAGGAGTGACAACTCACGGTATCGCTGTCGATAAAGCCGGAAAAATTTGGGTTATTCCGTTCGCCGTTGTAAAAGGCGACAGCGTATTGGATAAAGCAGGTGCAAAAAGGGATTCATCAGTGAAATTGAACTATCCCGTTTATGCGATCCGTGTGTTCAATCCCAATGGAACTCAGGCAGCATTCTCACCGATCAAAATATTGTCCGGTGCAGGCATCAACGACACATTGTGGGCATCAGGTACCAAGGCAGTAACACAGCGCGGTATCCAGACCGACAAAGACGGCAACATTTTGTATTCCTCGTTCGACCGTGTTTTCCGCATCAATTCAACGACCGGCGCAGCAATGGGTAAACTTGTTGCCGGCGGCGGAAATTCCATCACACAGGTTGCTGCAGATACCGTTGGCAATATCTTCACAACACAGGTCAGCCCGGGTCTTGGTGGAATCTATATGTATGATGCATCGTTCACCAAACAGGGTAACGTAACGGATACAACACGCTTCTTCAGCCGCACGATGGCAGCATCCAAAGCCGGAGATAAAGTGTACTATGGCGGTTATACCGGTCATGCTGTCATTCGTTATACCGGCGACCCGCTGTTCGGTTTCACGGCTGACACCGTGCTGAAAGGATTCGATTGCGAATCCATCAACCGTCACGGAAAAACAGATTGGCTCTGGGCAAGCACAGGTTCAGGAAATGATATGCCGAACCGTTATCCCGGCGTTGCAACAGCGTATAAATCACACACATGGTATCTGTGGAATCCCGCAGACAACAAGATCAAAGACAGCATCACATGGAGCGGATTAGGTTCATTCACACTGGCAGACAGCCAGGGTATCCGTCCCCGCGGTGTGGCTACCACACAGAGCGGTGATACCGTGTATGTGACAATGTTCGGAGCGAAGGCCGGTCTGTACAGCTTCCAGCGCTTCATTAAAAAATCGTCATCGGTGAGCCGTCAGGATGGAATTGTTGCAGGAGATTACTCCCTGTCGCAGAATTATCCGAACCCCTTCAACCCGTCCACAAAGCTGAAATTCACATTGAAGAACGCTGCAAACGTATCGCTGACCGTGTATGATGTTCTCGGAAAAGAGATCTCCACACTGGCATCGGGCAACTTTGCTGCAGGTTCCTATGATGTTGATTTCAATGCAAGCAATCTGTCCGCAGGCGTGTATTTCTACACATTAAAGACCTCCAATGGTTTCACACAGACCAAAAAGATGCTCTTGGTGAAGTAAGAACCATCCTGTTCGTTTTTTACAAAATCCCGCAGAATATGCGGGATTTTGTATTTTAAAGAGTCACGGTAAAATTGATACTCCATCGTTTATTGGCTATATTCTTATTATAAATGCACATTTTTATTATGAGCTGATCGAAATGACACCTAACAGAATAGAAGAATTACTGAAGAATATAACAGCAAAGCGCATCGCCGTCGTCGGTGATGTGATGATCGACAGGTATATCTGGGGAACTGTCCACCGTATCTCGCCGGAAGCACCCGTTCCCGTTGTGGAAGTGGAGAGTGAATCGTCCAGACTGGGCGGAGCGGCGAATGTTGCCAATAATATCACCTCGCTTGGAGCACGGTCCTTGCTGATCGGTGTTGTGGGCAATGATATGAGCGGAAAAGATTTCAGTTCGATCCTTGAGCAGCAGAAGACATCGTCGGACGGAATTGTGATCGATCCGTCGCGGCCGACCACCGTGAAGACTCGTGTGATCGCGCATCAGCAGCATGTTGTCCGCATCGACAGTGAAGAGAAGAAGGATGTCGATCAGGCGATCCAATCGAAGATCATGCAGGTGCTTGAGAGCAACATCGCATCGCTTGACGGCATCATCATCGAGGATTACAACAAAGGTGTCGTTACCAAGGACCTGATCGTAGGGATCATTGCACTTGCCAACAAACATTCCAAGATCATCACGATCGACCCGAAGTACAATCATTTCTTCGAATATAAGAATGTGACCGTTTTCAAGCCGAATAAAAAAGAGACCGAAGAGGCACTGGGAAAGAAATTAAAGACCGAAGAGGACGTGATCGCTGCCGGCAAAGCGCTGCTTGAACGTCTCAACGCAGAGAACGTTCTGCTCACGCGAAGTGAAAAAGGAATGAGTCTTTTTGAGAGGAACGGAACAGTGACGCATATTCCGACTTTTGCACGGACTGTCGCTGATGTCTCCGGTGCCGGTGATACGGTGATCGCAACATTAACAGCGATGCTTGCATCCGGCGGGACGATCGCCGAAGCGGCACTGCTGGCCAATATCGCCGGGGGCATCGTCTGCGGCGAAGTGGGGATCATTCCGATCGAACCTTCCGTCCTGCGCAAAACAGTCATGGAGCAGAAACTTTAATGGGAGCAGTATATACACAAACAGAATTACACCTTCAGCGTAAACGGTGGAAGGAAGAACGGAAAACGGTCGTCTTCACCAACGGTGTGTTCGATATCCTTCACCGCGGACATGTCGATTATCTCACCAAAGCGAAAGCACTCGGCGATATTCTGATCGTGGGACTCAACAGCGATACTTCCGTGAAACGGATCAAAGGTGACCTTCGTCCTATCGTCCGCCAGGATGACCGCGCGTTCGTTCTTGCAGGACTCGCCAGTGTTGATGCTGTGTGTCTCTTCGAAGAGGATACACCGTTCAACATCATCTCGCTGCTGGTGCCGGATACGTTGGTAAAAGGTGCCGATTATACTGTTGAGACCATTGTCGGAAGGGATGTTGTTGAAGCAGCCGGAGGTTCCGTCCGCACGATCGAATTTGTACCGGACCGCTCCACCACTTCCATCGTTGATACGATCCTTAACCGTTTCGGCAAACACTGATTGATGACACCACGGGCATCAAAAATACTGAAGTATTCACTTCTGGCATTCGTTCTGATGATCGCCGGTGCCGCCGGCTTCACTCAGACATCGATGTTCCGTGCTACGCTCAAGTCCACGCTGTATACATTCCTCGCCAAAGAGATCAATGCGGATATCTATATCGGGGAGATCAATGGGAATCTGGTGAACGGTTTCTCGGTGGATACCGTCATGATGTATATTGACGGTGCGCCGTTCGTTGAAGCAGGGAAGATTTCCGTTCGGTATAATCTGTTCGATCTGGTGAACAATCATATCGCCATCGATTCCCTTACACTGGTCAATCCGTCGGTCCATTTGTACCGTTGGAAGAACGGGGAATGGAATGTTTCACATCTCGCAAAGAACAAAGCACCGAAAGATACTTCGGAATCATCACTGCTCGTTACTGCCGGCCGGCTGCGCATCGTCAATGGTACATTCCATATGATCGATTCCACCGGTGAATACAACCGTCCGCAGGCGGCGGACAGCGGCGGCCGGAGCGTGAATTTCGCGAATATAAGCCTGGAATCTCTCAACATCGACCTGAAAGGGATGTATTCAGAGCGATCCATGGAGATCGCTGTTCATGCTATCTCGTACCGCTCACCGAAAGAACAATTCATACTCAATTCACTTTCCGGGATCTTCCGTCATACCAAGCAGAAGAGTTCGCTGACCGAACTGAATATTGAAACTCCGGCCTCTCACATCGCGGCATCGGTCTCTTTGGAGAATATTGATGCATTCGCGATCAGCACGCTGTCGGACCTTCGAAAGGGTCATGTATCGCTCTCCATCCTGCCGTCCACGATCCGTTCGTCGGATGCTCATGTATTCATTCCGTCACTGAAATTCCTGAACGGCGATATCCGCTTCAACGGTGAGATGGAAGGGAATTTTGAGAACCTTTCAGTGAAGCACCTGAATGCCGCCGTCGGCACCTCATCCATAGCTCTTACCGGATCGGTGTCCAATATCTATGACCCGAAAGAGTTGAGACTCAACATTGTTTCCGAGCAAAGCATCGTGAATCCGTCCGACATCCCGGTACTTCTGCCGACCTATGCCATCCCGGATTATGCTTCACTTGGTCCGGTCACGGTGAATTTCCAATTTGTCGGAAAACCGCTCGATTTCCTTGCCATCTCTACGATCAAATCCGCAGCAGGAACAGTGACCGTGGATGGTCAAATGGTCATCACCGAAGAGAATATCCATTATAAAGGGATCTTTGCCGGAACTGATGTGAATCTTGAAAAGGTCTTCGCAACGAATGAACTCTCTTCCCGATTGAATACCAAGATTTTCATCGAAGGAGATGGTGTTTCGCTGGACAAATTGAAAGGGGAAGCGAGCATTCAGATCGACTCTTCGGTGTTCAGGAATATTGCTTTGAATACAGCCTCCGTTTCACTGAAGGCGGCAGACCGGAAGTTGAGCGGTGATATTTCCCTTACATCGCCGGACGGGACGGTTTCAGCAAACACGGCGATCGATCTTTCCACGAATGGTCCCACCCCATATTCGCTGACAGCCAAAGTACGTGGACTGAACCTGGCTCCCATCATGCAGGATGAGTATTACGCTTCCGACCTTTCTTTCGATCTGGAGCGAAGCGGCACGGGATTGACGCTGTTCGATAACGCATCCGATACGAAGATCGACCTTCTGCACTCGTCATTCCGGGGAGAAGGATTCGACAGTGCAACCATCGTGATGCAGTGGCTGAAGGATACGACCGACGGAGATCATCTGATCGTTCGTTCACCGATCGTTGACGGAGAGGTGAACGGGAGGTTCACGTTTGCCGATGTTGTCAGCGGGATACAGACACATGTTGCCGGATTGCTGAAAGCGTATACATATCAGCGCAGTATCGTTGATACGAGTATGGTGAATGACAGCACAGCACTTGGGCAGCGCGGATCTTATCCGCTTCAGAACACTTCCATTGCGTACGATCTGCATATGAAGAATCTGAAGCCGATCTCGGTGTTCTTCCGTTTCCCGGAATTGGACATTGTCGGTTCTGCCACGGGAACGATGTACAGCGACACATTGACAGCATCCTCTACCGGTTCAATACGCATCTCAAGCGGAAGTTATGCCGATACCAGCGCATACATCCGTCTACAGAATGCCAGTCTGCGCTATACGCTTGAGAATCTTTCACTGGAGAAAATGATCAGTCAGTCCGATCCGCTGAAGATCGATCTCGTGTATTCGGCGGACGAGATGAAAGTGAATGAAACCTCATTCCGTTTGATGAAATTGGACCTTGATTTCAATAAACAGAAAGGGAGATTCGCCGCGGCAACGGATATCGATACTACCATCAGCACCGTGATGGAAGGCGATATCGAAGTATCCGATCTGATGAACCGGTTCACGTTCTCCCGGTTAGAAGCGATGTATCAGGGATTTTCCCTTCGAAATTCAACACCGTTGATCGTAACAGAAACGAAGGACGGTCTGGTATTCGATTCCTCGAAGTTCATCCGGGCTGATGAAGAAGTGATCATCAAGGGTTCATATGATTTCGGCGGAATGATCGCATTGAATGCTTCCATCAAGAAATTTGCGGTCTCCGACCTGTTCTTTGTGAACACCTCTCCGGCATTCAGAGAACAGGTATCTGTTCTTGGCGGGACAATTGATGCTGCGGTAACAGTCGGCGGAACGGCGGCAAATCCTATCATCGATGCTGAAATGGTCGGCTCAGGGATATCGTATCGGAACAGCGGATTTGGAGACCTGACGGCAGTATTGAATTATGCGAAAAAAAGGGCTGGGATCACCATCGCCTTGAATAATGACCAGGGCAAGGATTCCATTAAGACATTCAATGTAAAAGGGATAGTGCCGATCGATCTTGCTTTTTTACCGATCGAAGAGCGGATGGATATTCCGGGGATGGATCTCTCCATTATTGCAGGGAACCTGCCAATCGGTCCGTTCGATATCTTCATTCCTGAGATCGATCATCTGAATGGAACGGCGGACGGCAGCATCAACATTACCGGTTCATTGAAGGATCCTTTGATGACGGGAAAAATCCTGATCAAAGACGGATCGCTCCGTCTTGAGATGACCGGTGTGGAATACCTCTTTGCGGGAACGGTGGCGCTGGACAGTCAGACCATGACCTTCCCTGACCTGAAGATCTTCAACCTGCAGAATGAATACAGCAGCGGTATGATGACCGTCGGCGGATATATCGGAATGAAAGGATTTGCGCTTTCAGAATACCATTTGACCATGAACGGCGAATTGCTGGTACTGAATGAAGCGAATCAGAGCGAAAATAAATCGTTCTATGGACGTCTTGTTACCCGTACCGGAAAGAACGGGTTGAAATTCGAAGGAACATTCGAGCGCTCGCGCGTTATCGGTGATGTGCTTGTCCGTGAAGCATCCATTACTTTTCCGCCGACACAGCAATCTGTCTCATTCAGTAATGCACGGTTCGACGATGTTCTGTATATGAATGATACTGCAACGGTGATCATCGACGCCGCCATGGCGCACATCAACAAACCGCAGTTCATTTCCGCAACGGCACCAAAAGCGGTCGAACGGTCATTCATGGATGGGTTCGGTTACGAACTGACGATCCAAACCGAGGGAGATGTTTCCGTCCGTATGGTGTTCAATCAGGAGATCACGGCATACGAAGAGCTCTTTGCCAAACTGAACGGGAAGATGGTGCTGAAAAAAGATGAGGTGAGTCAGCAGCTGACCGGGATGATCAATGTGGGCGACGGTTCGAACTACAAGTTCTATAAGGAATTCAAAGCAACGGGTTCGCTCACCTTCGTCGGCGATCCGCAGAATCCTCAGCTGAATATCATTGCAAAATATCAGGGAACGCACTGCACCAATCCCGATCCGAACACGGGTGATTGCAAAGAGCAGACCGATATGGAGAATGTTGTTGTCTCGCTTGAGATCACCGGTAACCGCATGAAACCGAATCTGAAGATCGGTCTTGCAACGGTGGACAGGTCCGGCAGGGAGATACAGAGAAAAGGCGATGTTGAGAATGACGCCATTGCATTCCTGCTGACCTCATCTGCATCCAAGTCCGGACAGTTCCGCGAAGAGCTCTCGATGGTGGACCGGAACAAGATCGGCAATCAGCTGACCGAAGCGATCGGAGGGACGTTCATCAACAATCTGCTCTCGGGAGTGGTGATGGACTTCATCAAAGAGAATAACATTCCGTTCGTAAAGCGCGTGGAGGTCCGCGATGTGACATCGCAGACGAACATCAATATCTCCGGCGAGTTCATGAGTGCGGTCGTGAATGTCGGCGGCAAGGTCTTTTCCGATATCAATAACACCAATCTGAGCGTCCAGCTGCCGGTGCTCGGTCCGCAGAACAGGAACTTCATGTTCGAGGTGGAACGCAGAACAGAGAACTACGATTACTCAGTCCAAGCCCGCGCCATTTACGGTGCGCGCCTTTTCTATCGCTTTTCCTTTTGACCAATACCATGAAAACCCAACAGCTGCGCGAAGAGATCCTCGCCTACCTTTCTAAACGGAACAAAGAGGGATTCAAATCCCGACAACTCCGCCGGATCTTCCGGATGGAAGGGGACCGTGAATTCCAGGAGCTGCGCGCCGTGCTGCATTCAATGGTGGAGAAAGGCGTGCTGCGGTGGACGAAGAATCGTGGATATCACGTTGCGGCTTCCTCCAACCGTCTTCAGGGAACACTGAAAGTGGATAAACGGGGCAACGGTGTTGTCACGACGGACCGGGGCGAGATCCTTATCAACAAGCAGTCCCTCTTTACGGCATTCAATGGCGATGTGGTGGAAGTCTCCGCATTCATCTCCACGAAGACGAAAAAGAATGAACCTGCCGTCAGCACCGGCGAAGTGCTGAGCATTATCACACGCAAGCATACCGAATTCGGCGGCACGCTGCAGAAGAGCAAGAGTTTCTATTTCGTCCTGCCCGACGATCCGACCGTGCAGCGCGATTTCTATATCGCACCGGAGCATCTGAACGGCGCCGAAAACGGCGACAAAGTACTGGTGGAATTGATGGAGTGGGACGATCCGTTCAAGAATCCCGAGGGAAAGATCATCTCCACGCTCGGAGCGGCCGGTGATCCGTTCGTGGAACTTCGTTCCGTTATTCAGGCGCATCATCTTCCCACCTCGTTCCCGAAAGAAGTGGAAGCCGCGGCTGCCGCCATTCCTGCAGAGATACCGAAAGCGGAGCTCGACAAACGGCTGGACCTTCGTAATGTTGCCGTGCTCACCATCGATCCGCACGATGCGAAGGATTTTGACGATGCACTGTCCATCGAACGTCTCGAAGGGGGCTCGTACCGGATCGGCGTGCACATCGCGGATGTGAGTGCGTATGTGACCGAAGGAAGCGTGCTCGATCAGGAAGCATTCATCCGCGGCACGAGCGTTTATCTTGCGAACCAGGTGATACCGATGCTTCCGGAAAAACTGTCGAACAATATCTGCAGTCTTGTTCCGAACAAGGACCGGCTGACCTATTCCGTTTTCATGCATGTAACGGAAAAAGGACGCGTCCGAAAATATGAATTTGCGCGGAGCGTCATCAATTCCAAACGGCGCTTCACGTACGAAGAAGTGGAGACGATCCTCGATACGAAGAAAGGCGAATATACCGAAGAGCTGAACGATCTCTGGTCCGCCGCCAAGATATTACGGAAAGCCAGGATGAAGAACGGTAGCATCGATTTTGATTCACCGGAAGCGAAGTTCAAATATGACGAAAAGGGAAAACCGGTCGACATCTTCATCAAGAAACGATTGAAGAGCAATCAGCTGGTGGAAGAATGCATGCTGCTGGCGAATCAAACGGTGGCGAAGCATATCGAGACGCTGCAGAAAGACGGAGAGATCCTTCCGTTCGTGTACCGAATCCACGATCTGCCGGACAAAGAGAAACTGAAAACGCTGGAAGAGTTCGTCCGCAAGTTCGGATATAAACTGAATGTGTCGCAGTCCTCGTCCGCGAAGGACCTGCAGCAGCTGCTGCTGGAAATTCAGGGGACCAAAGAAGAGAATCTCATCAATGAAGTAGCGCTGCGGAGCATGGCAAAGGCAGTCTATTCCACGGACAACATCGGTCACTTCGGTCTTGCGTTCGATCATTATTCCCACTTTACATCACCGATCCGCCGCTATCCCGATCTTCTTGTCCACCGTCTGCTGTGGGATTATACCAACGGCATGAACGAAAAGCGGAAAGCATCTATGCGCAAAGAGCTTCCTGCGATGTGCAAACATTGCTCGGACCGCGAGAAGGTCGCTGCAGAAGCGGAACGCGATTCAGTGAAAGTGATGCAGGTGGAGTATATGCGCCAGCATATCGGCGCCGAATTCCCGGGTATCATTTCCGGTGTGATCCAATACGGCGTATTCGTGGAACTGAACAATATGCTGGTGGAAGGGATGCTGCATGTGCGCGACCTGAATGACGATTATTATGTATTCGACGAGAAGCAATATTCGCTCGTTGGGGAACGAAAAGGGAAGCGGCTGCGTCTAGGAGATGCTATCACCGTGAAGGTCGCAAAAGTGACCCCTGAACGCCGGCAGATCGACTTTGTCCTTGCCGTTGACGAGGAAGCAAAAGAACCGTCAACCAAAAAGAAAAAAGGGAAACGGCCGAGGAATTAACCGTTGCCGGTCAATGTTCCATAGAGAGAAGAACCAATGAGGTGGATATGAAAAAAATGATCGTTCTCGTGCTGCTTGCCGCATCCCTGCTGGTATCGCAGGAGGGAAACTTCGGCAAGAATAAAGTGCAGTACAAACCGTTCAATTGGTCGTTCATTCAGACGAGCCATTTCGACATCTATTTCTATGACGGCGGCGCATCCATCGCTAACTTCACTGCTGTTGCGGCGGAATCCGCGTACGCTTCCATCAGCAATACCATGCGGTATCAACTGAACAACCGCATCTCTATCATGGTCTACAATTCCCACAACGATTTTCAGCAGACGAACGTTGTCGGCGAATATATGGAAGAGGGGATCGGCGGCGTGACGGAACTATTCAAGAACCGTGTGGTGCTGCCGTTCGAAGGAAGCTACCGTCAGTTCCGTCATGTGATCCATCACGAACTTGTTCATGCGGTGATGAACGACATGTTCTACGGCGGTTCCATCCAGTCCATCATCTCGAACAACATCCGCATCCAGCTGCCGATGTGGATCAACGAAGGATTCGCGGAATATGAAGCGCTCAAGTGGGATACCAATTCCGACATGTTCATGCGCGATGCTACGATCAATACCTATCTTCCTCCCATTGAATATCTCGGCGGTTACTTCGCCTACCGCGGTGGACAGTCCGTATTCCATTATATCGCCAACAAGTACGGGGAACAGAAGATCTCCGAGATCCTGCACAGGATGAAGAGTCTCCGGAATGTCGATGCCGGATTCAAAAGCGCTATCGGACTGACGGTGGAGGAATTGTCGGACCGGTGGCAGAAGGAACAGAAAGTATTGTACTGGCCCGATGTTGCGAAACGGGAGGATCCCGAGGACTTTGCCGCACGGTTGACAAATCACGTGAAAGAGGGGAACTTTTACAACACCAGTCCGGCACTCTCTCCGCAGGGAGATAAGATCGCATTCATTTCGGACCGGGATGATTATTTCAGTCTGTATGTCATTTCCACGATCGACAATACACTCACAAAAGTGATCGCAGGCCAGCGGACAAAGAATTTTGAGGAACTGCATCTGCTTACTCCCGGCATTGCCTGGTCACCGGATGGAAAGAAGATCGCATTGGCTGCGAAGAGCGGCGAACGCGACGCCATCTATATCATTGACGTAAATTCCGGAAATGAAGAGAAGATCGAATTTCAGATGGAGGGTATCTTCACTGTGGACTGGTCCCCCAAAGGGGATAAACTCGCATTCACCGGTAATTCTTCAAGCAGATCCGATATCTTTGTCTATGAACTTGGATCAAAACAACTGAAGAATATTACGGACGATCTATTCTCGGATTCCGATCCGGTCTGGTCTCCGGATGCGAAAAAGATCTACTTTGTATCGGACCGCAGGGACAATCTTTCCGCAAATATGCTGCCGGCGAATTTCAAGATGGTCCGGTTCAATTTCCGCCAGCAGGATATCTACGGTATCGACGTGGAAAGCGGCACCATCACACGCATCACGAATGATGAAGAGAGCGACGAGACCTCGCCGGTCGTTTCACCGGACGGGAAAAAACTGCTCTATGTCTCGGACAGGAACGGCAACGGCAACGTGTATGAGCGCGATCTTATCACGAATCAGGACCGGCCGATCACTAATTCCATCACCGGTGTGTATCAGCTCTCCCTTTCGGCGGACGGCAATAAACTCGCATTCTCTGCATTGGACAAAGCCGGGTTCGATATCTTCCTGCTGAAGACCCCATTCGAGCGAAAATTGGCCGCATCATCATTGGAACCGACAGAATATATCAAGCGGAAAAAGGGACTCATCCCAAAGAATGCCGATTCGCTCACCGCTGCGGCTGTTCCTGTGGAAAAGAAACAGGATACCACGAGCGTGTACGGCGACAACGTGAAGATCGATTTCAATAATTATGTCTTTACGGATGAAGGGGCGAAAGAGAAGGAGACCGATATCGTTCCGACGCTGAACACGAAATCGCTCTCCATCACCGGCAATATGGATGAGGACAGCAACTTCATTGTGAACAAATACAAATTGAATTTCTCACCCGATATCGTCTACGGAAATGCGGCGTTCAGCACCTTCTACGGCGTGCAAGGGACAACAATGATGTCGTTCAGTGATATGCTCGGCGATCATCAGATCTATTTCCTGACGAATCTTCTGCTCGACCTGAAGAACAGCGACTATGTGCTCGCGTATTATTACCTCCCAACTTTTATTGATTACGGGATACAGGGATATCACAGTGCGCGGTTCCTCTATCTGGAGGATCAGCTCGGTGTATCGCTCTACCGGTTCCGCACATATGGGATCTCCGGGTCGGCTTCGCTGCCGCTGGACAGATTCTACCGGTTTGATTTCGGCCTTTCGTGGATGAATTTGCTGCGGGAAAATCTTGAGTATTCATCCGTCGGGAATCAGAAGCGGGAGCTCATTACACCGTCGGTCAGTTTCGTCCATGACAATACGCTGTGGGGCTATACTTCGCCGAATAACGGCACGCGGTATAATCTGAACGCTGTGTTCAGTCCGAAACTCGGGAAGAATTCACTCGACTTCCAAACATACACAGCCGATTACCGGACGTATTTCAAATTCTGGCGCACCTATTCGTTCGTAATGCGGTATTCCGGCGGATTGAGTCTCGGCAAGAATGCACAGCAGTTCTTCATCGGCGGTACGGATGGATGGATCAATCGCGAATTCGAGAACGGCGGAATTCCTATTGTGAACATCGAAGATTTTGCATTCCTCACACCCGCACTGCCGATGCGCGGATTCAATTACAACGTGCGGAACGGGACTAAATTCGCTTTGGCGAATTTTGAAGTGCGGTATCCGTTCATTCAGTATCTCGTCACCGGCGGACTCCCCATCGCGCTTGGGAATATCACCGGCGCAACATTCATGGATGTCGGATCATCGTGGACAAGGGAATCGGCGTACAAAGGGATCGTGAAAGATGCGAATGGGAAATTTGTCACCGGCGATCTTCTGATCGGAACCGGAATGGGCATCCGTATGTTCGTCTTCGGTCTGCCGCTGAAGATCGATGTGGCATGGTCCTACAACGGCGATACCTTCTCCGTTCCGAAATACTACTTTTCGCTCGGCGGTGATTTTTAGATCTGAAGCAATAGAACACGGATC